>DATJIJ010000148.1:0-3682 GCA_035493355.1 Candidatus Methylomirabilota bacterium | reverse complement strand
CGAGCCGAAGATCGTGCCGGTGAGCGCCAGGCCCACGGTGCCCCCGACCTGCTGGAACAGGGTCAGGCCGCTGGTGGCGGCGCCAAGCTCGTTCATCGGCACGTTGTTCTGCACCGCCAGCGTGAAGACCGCGAAGGCCGGCCCAACGCCCAGGCCGGTGACGGCCATCCAGAGCCAAACGAGCTGCGGATTCGACTCGGTCCGCAGATTGGTGAGCAGGTACATCCCGACGGCGGTCACGAGGAGCGCCGCCACGATGAGCTCCTTGTAGCGTCCCGTGCGCGCCACGATCTGCCCCGAGACGATGGCCGACACGATCAGCCCGCCGAGCAGCGGCAGGATCTGGTAGCCCGCCTCGGTGGCGGAGGTTCCCTGCACGACCTGGTACCAGCGCGGCATGAAGACGACCGCTGCGAAGAAACCCATGATCGCGAAGAACATCGCGAAGACGCTGGCGGTGAAGGCCCGGATGCGGAAGAGGCCAAGCGGCAGGATCGGCTCCTGGGCGCGCGACTCGACCCAGACGAAGATGGCAGCCAGGCCCAGCCCCAGCGCGATGAGGCCACCGACATCGGGATCCGCCCAATCTCCGAACTGCTTGTTGGTGAGACCAATGAGGATCGGCACCAGGGCCGCGATCAGCACCGCGGCGCCGAGATAGTCAACGCTCCGCTTGACGCCGGACTCGATTCGGGTCGGAAGCGTGCGCCAGATGACGAACAGCACGACCAGGCCCAGCGGGAGGTTCACGAGGAAGATCCAGTGCCAGCCAACCGTATCGGTCAAGATGCCCCCAATGGCGGGACCGATGAGCGACGAGATGCCAAAGACCGCGCCGAAGAAGCCCTGATACTTTCCGCGCTCCGATGGCGCAAAGATGTCGCCGATGATCGCGAGCGAAACCGGGAAGAGGGCTCCGGCTCCCAAGCCCTGGATCCCGCGGAAGGCGATGAACATGCCCATGCTGCTCGAGGTTGCGCACAGCGCCGAACCGATCAGGAAGATGCTCACCCCGGTCATGAAGATGACGCGGCGACCGAAGAGGTCGGAGAGCTTTCCATAGATCGGTCCGCTGATGGTCGCCGTCAGCAGGTATGAAGTGAATGCCCAGGTGTAGACGTCGTTGCCCTTCAGGTCGGTCACGATCACCGGGAGGGCGGTGCCAACGATCGTCTGGTCAAGGGCCGCCAGCAAGATGCCAAGCAGCACCACCACGAAGATCTCGATCCTCGTGCGGTGCGGGAGCTCGAGGGGGGCGCGGTCCCAGTCGGGGGCAACCGCAGGCGAGGCAGCAGTCATCGGGAAGGTCTCTCCAGCTTGGGCGTCGATAGGTGTGGGACGGTCAGTCTAGCGAGCAAATGCAGCCGCCGCGACCGCTGCGGCACGTGCTAGCGCGGCCGCGTTATCGACGGGTTAAGCAGCCCCGATCGGGCGCAGGAAGCCCCCGTATGATGCGGCCGATGGACGACAGTGGGTCCCAGTTGCAGGGCGTCCCGGAGATGGCCGCGCGGCTAGGACTCCGCCGCCCCGTTCGACGCGAGGGAGCCGAGCAATACCTCTTTCTCACCCTCGTTGCATTCGCCGGAACGGTGATGGCGACCCGGGTGTACCTCGAGGTCACCGGCTATCCGCGCATCGGCGGCGGCGAGCTGCACATCGCCCATGCGCTCTTCGGCGGCTTCTTTCTGACGGTGGCAGCGGTGCTGCCGATCGTGCTCTCTGGGCGGCGTGTCTACCGCCTGGCGGCGGTGCTGGGAGGCATCGGGATCGGCCTCTTCATCGACGAGGTGGGGAAATTCATCACCACCCAGAACGATTACTTCTACCCCGCCGCCGCGCCCCTCATCTATGCGACCTTCCTCATCGTCGTGCTCGTCTACCTGCGCGTCCGCCGCAAGGTCCGGCCGGACCCTCGCAGCCTCCTCCTGACATCGCTCCAGCTGTTAGAGGAATCGGTCGACGATGACCTCCAGCAGGACGAGCGCGATGCACTCCGATATCGGCTCGGCGCCGCGGCGGTGCAGGCACCGCTCGAGGAACAGCGCCGCCTCGCCGCCGCGCTCCTGGCGTTCATGCAGTCCCGGGACCTCGATGTGGCGCCGGATCCCGTCAGTCGGCTCAAGCCACTCCACGATTGGTGGGCGGCGCACCGCGACGACCTGCTTGGCGGGCGCGGCGCACGCGCCGCACTGCTTGTCGCCCTCTTCATTTCCGGGGTGCGCTCACTGATCGACCTCGGCGTGGCGGTGACCCAGATCGGCGGCGTCGATCCATCGACCAGCACCCGGCTCTTCAGCCTCGACATGCTCCACCTGGTGGTTGAGGGCGTCGCAGGCGCGCTGCTGCTGGCCGGCTCACTGCTCATGGCTCTGACCGGGCGGGATCGACTCGGCTCCAACCTGGCCGAGTTCGGACTCCTCGTCTCACTGGCCCTCGCCGACCTCGCCTCCTTCTACCTTCGCCAGTTCGCGACGATCGAGATCGCCGTGTTGCACGGGTTGCTGCTGTTCGGCGTGGTCGCCTATCGTCGGCAGCTTCGCGCTGACCTCAGGACTCCTGCCGCGAGCTAGCGCTCGGTCAGCTCGTCGGCCCACGCGCGTGCCTGCTCGTGGTGCGGCGACCAGGCCTCCCAGGCCGATCGCGCCCAGCGCTCGACCGTCGCCCGATGCGCTTCGGGGGTGGCTGCGGCGTGGACGTCCAGCACCGTCACCGCGCCCACCGATGCCGGGGGCGCCAGCCAGGGAAAGACGCGATTCGGCGCAGCGAGGCGCTGGCGCAAACGCGGCAGCTCGAGAGGGCCGCGCTCGCGTTCCAGGGTCAGGCACAGCCCGACGAGGTGCACTGCCACCGATTGCGCCGCGCGTCGCTCGGGGATGCCGGGATGCTGTACCGCGTAGGCGTCCACGGTCAGCTGGTGGGCGGGTGTGTAGCGGATGTCGCCATATTCCCGGGCGAGAACCTCGCTGTAGAGCAGGAAGCAGCCCGGCGCCGAGCCGACGTATGCGTGTCGGGGCACCTCCTCGACATCCGGCACGCTCGCCCCGCAGCCGGGACAGATGACCTCGCCGCTCACGCGTCCGGGTCGAAGTCGCCAAGGCCCTCGTAGTCGAGGGTTGCGACCGTCTCGTCCTCCACCGTGTCTCGCTCCCAGCCCGTCTCGAGGCTCGGCCCCTGCGGCGCGCCCTCTTCCAGCGACGCCTCGGCTGCCCGGAATGCCTCCACCGCTCGCCGCCGTCGGCGCTCGCCCAGTGCTGCCGCCACGGTGACCGCGCCGAGGAGGCCGATCGCCACAACACCCTCAGCGGGCACGTTGAAGGGCCGTGAGCCAGGCGGAACCGCTGCCGGGGACGGCGAGGGTGAAGCCGACTCACGCGGCCGCGACGACTGGGACCCAGTCTCCGACGGCGAGCCGCTCGGGTCGATCACCGTGGTCCCGAATGGTGTCGGCAAGGCCACGGGTGTGGCCGTCGACCCCGGGGCAGGTGTGGATGTTCCGGGCGTCGCGGTCGGCCTCGGAGTTGGGCGCGGAGTAGCACTCGGCCTGGGAGTTGGGGGCGGCGTCGGTGCTGGGGTCGGCGTGGGCGCCGGAGTGGGTGTTGGGGCGGTGACCACAACCGGATTGGGCAGCTCGAAGAACGGATTTGTTCCCCCGCTGCTCACCGAGTGGAATGTGACCGTCCAG
>DATJIJ010000147.1:0-13896 GCA_035493355.1 Candidatus Methylomirabilota bacterium | reverse complement strand
ATATCCACCACCTGGGCACGCACCCCACCGTGGTCTCGCACCTGTGGGACGAGCTCAACGACGCGCTTCCCCGCGACGCGCGCTTCCTCGTCTTCGACGGCCCCGCCCTCGTCCATCCCGACGGCACGATCCTGGCGGCCGCGATCGGCACCCAGTACGCGCTGCGCCTGCTGCCGCCCGACACCGCCTCGGCGATCGCCGCGGGCGCCGAGGTGGCGCATCACTTCCAGACGGTGGGAACGACCCTCGACCTGGCGCTGACCTTCGGGCCGGAGTGGGTCTTCGGCCGCTTCGACGAGCGGGAGGCGGGCTGGCTGCTCGCGGCCTGGAATGCCGTCGACCGTATGGAACCGGTCAACGAGCCAGCCTCGCTATGATTGACCTCCATTCCCCGGCTTGACGTTTCGCCCGAGGCGGAATCGGCCTCGGCTGCTCGACCCGCGAACTAGGAGCACCGATGAAGCCGACCACCCCTGACCGCATCCGCAACGTCGCCCTCATCTCCCACGGTGGCGCCGGAAAGACGAGCCTTGCCGAGGCGATGCTCTTCGATGCCGGCGCCATTGCGCGGCTCGGGAGCGTCGACTCGGGAACCGCTGCCCTCGACCACGACCCGGATGAGCAGAAACGCCGGCAGAGCATCAACTTGGCGATCGGGACGCTCGAGGCGGACGGGGCGAGGATCACGCTCGTCGACACCCCCGGCTACGCCGACTTCCAGGCGGACGTGATCGAGGCGCTCGCCGCCGTCGACGCCGCGATCCTGGTGGTCGATGCGTCGGCCGGGGTCGAGGTCGGCACCGAGGAGGTCTGGCGCCTGGCCGAGGAGCGCAAGCTGCCGCGCTTCATCTTCGTCAACAAGATGGACCGCGAGAACGCCAACTACGACGCCGTCCTCGACGGCCTCAAGGCGAAGTTCGGCCCGAAGATCGCCCCGGTCTACCTGCCGATCGGTTCGGCCGAGGGATTCCGCGGCTACATCGACGTGATCGAGCAGCACGCCAACGTCTACGAGGGCGGGAAGCCTTCCGAGGTTCCGATTCCCGACGAGATGCGCGCCGGCGAGGAGGCTCGCCGCGAGGCATTGGTCGAGGCTGCCGCCGAGGCGAGCGACGAGCTGATGACCCGCTACCTCGACGGCGAGTCGATCAGCGACGAGGAGATCGAGACCGCGGTCCACAAGGGGACGCGCGAAGGCAGCGTCGTCCCCGTGTTCGTGGGCAGCGCGTTGAAGAACATCGGGGTGCGCGAGCTGCTGACGATGATCGCCAAGCACATCCCGTCCGCAGCCGAGGTCGGCGGCCGGGTGGCGAGCGACGGCAAGCGGATCGACCCCGATCCGTCCGCACCGCTGGTGGCCCAGGTCTTCAAGACGACCGCGGATCCGTTCGTCGGACGCCTCACCTACTTCCGCGTTGTCGCCGGCACGCTGCACGCCCAGGGACACATCTGGAACGCCACCCATAAGGCCGAGGAGCGGATCGGCAACATCCTGGGCCTCCTCGGCAAGGAGCAGGTCAACATGCCGCAGGCGGGCCCCGGCGACATCGTCGCGGTCGCCAAGCTGGCGAGCACCCAGATCGGCGACACGCTGGTCGCGGATCGCGCCCAGGCCGTCAGCCTGCCGCCACTCGAGTTCCCCGCGCCGAGCCTGCAGGTCAGCATCGAGCCGGAGAGCAAGGCCGACCTCGACAAGCTGGGGCAGGCCCTCTCGCGGATGCTCGAGGAGGAGCCCACCGCGCGGGTGCATCGCGAGGAGGGCACCGGCGAGACCATCCTGACGGCGATGGGCGACGCTCACGTCGACGTCCTCGTCGAGCGCCTGAAGCGCAAGTTCGGCGCGGCGGTGCGCACCGGCAGCCCGCGCGTCCCGTATCGGGAGACGATCCGCAAGCCGGCGAAGATCGACAATCGCTTCAAGCGCCAGACCGGCGGCCACGGCCAGTTCGGGCACGTCGTCATCGAGTTCGAGCCGCTCCCCTCGGGCTCGGGCTTCGAGTTCGGCGACAAGATCGTGGGCGGGGTCGTGCCGAAGCAGTACATCCCCGCCGTCGAGAAGGGGCTGCGCGAGACGCTGGCCGAGGGGGTCCTGGCAGGCTACCCAGTGGTGGACCTCCGAGCGCGCCTGGTGGACGGCAGCTACCACACCGTCGACAGCTCGGAGATGGCCTTCAAGGTGGCGGCCAGCCAGGCCCTCAAGCGCGCCTTCCCGGAGGCCGATCCGACCCTCCTCGAGCCGATCCTCGAGGTCGAGGTGATCGTCCCCGACACGTACATGGGCGACGTCATGGGGCAGATCACCGCCAAGCGCGGGCACGTGCTGGGGATGGACTCATCCGACGGGATGCAGCACCTCCGCGCCCAGGTGCCGCAGGCGGAGATGTTCCACTACGCCACCGAGCTGCGGAGCATCACCCAGGGACGCGGACGCTTCAGCTGGAAGCTGGATCACTACGCGGAGGTCCCGACCACGATCTCCGACCGCGTCATCGCCGATCACCAGGCCAAGGTCGTGGCCGGCGAGAAGCACTGACCCCTCGCTACGGCAACCGCTCCACCGCGGCCAGGTTCCGCTTCCCGCGCCGCAGCACGAGCCAGCGCCCGTGGAGGAGGTCGCTCTCCGCCGGGACCATCTCCGGGTCGGTGACGCGCTGGTTGTTGAGGTAGGCGCCGCCGTCACCAACGGTGCGTCGCGCGGCCGTCCTGCTCTCGGCGAGGCCACTGGCCACCATCAGGTCCGCGACCGTTGGCATCGGGCTGCCCACCTGCGCATTCGGCAGCTCGGAGAGGGCCGCCGCCAGCGTTTCGGCGTCGAGGTCCTTCAGCTCGCCCCGTCCGAAGAGCGCGCCGCTGGCCGAAGCAGCCTGCCCGGCGGCATCGGCGCCGTGGACCAGCGAGGTGAGCTCTGAGGCGAGGGCCTGCTGTGCGGCGCGCGCCTCGGGGCGCTGCGCGGTCTCGGCCTCGAGTGCTTCGATCTCGTCGCGGGACTTGAAGCTGAAGATCCGCAACAGCGCGCCGATGTCGGCGTCGTCCTGGTTGAGGAAGTACTGGTAGAAGGCGTACGGGCTGGTAAGCGCCGGGTTGAGGAAGAGCGCTCCGCTCTCGGTCTTGCCGTACTTCGTCCCGTCGGCCTTGGTGATCAGCGGCGTTGCCAGGGCGTGGACGGCATCGCCGGTCACGCGGCGAATCAGGTCCACGCCGGCGGTCAGGTTCCCCCATTGGTCGCTGCCGCCGGTCTGGAGGCTGCAGCCGTAACGCCGATGCAACTCCAGGTAGTCGAATGCCTGCAGGATCTGGTAGCTGAACTCGGTGAAGCTGATCCCCGGTCCGTCGAGGCGTGCCTTGACGGACTCCTTGTCGAGCATGCGATTGACGCTGAAGTGCTTCCCGACATCACGCAGGAAATCGAGCGCAGAGACCGATGCCGTCCAGTCCAGGTTGTTCACGATGCGCGCCGGATGCGATCCACTGAAGTCCAGGTAGCGTTCCACCTGGAACCGGATCTTCTCGACCCAGTCGGCGACAACGTCGGCCTCGTTGAGGTTGCGCTCGACCGACCGCCCGCTCGGATCGCCGATGAGCCCCGTCGCCCCGCCGACGACGGCGATGGGGTCGTGGCCGGCGAGCTGCAGGCGACGCATCGTGACCAGCTGCACCAGGTTTCCGAAGTGCAGGCTCTCGTGCGTCGGGTCGAAGCCGCAGTAGAAGGTGACCGGGCCAGCGCTCAACGCCGCACGCAGCGCATCCGCATCGGTGCTGTGCGCGACAGCACCTCGCCATTCGAGCTCGTCAAGGATGTGGGCGGCCATGGGCGGTTGAGTATATGGGTCGAATCGGCCCCTCGCGGCCTCCCGTGCTAGGCTTGGCCAAGATGTACGGACGGCCCCCACGGCGGGCCCGGGGCCGCTATTCGGGCAGGCAGCCGGCGCCTCGAACCTCCAGCTCCGGCGCGCTCGGTCGCGTTGCGCCCCTCCCGGCGATGATCATGGGCGCCTTCGCGGCGCTCGCGGTCTTCCTCTTCATCGGTGTCGTGGCCGTCTTCGCGTCGTACGCCAGCGGGCTCCCCGACCCATCCCAGCTCGAGCACTTCGAGCTCAGCCAGGGTTCCAGCGTGATGTCCGCCGACGGCGTCGAGCTCGCCACCTTCGCGGCCGAGGAACGGCGCGTCCTCGCCTTCGACAAGATCCCGCAGGTCATGGCCGATGCCCAGGTCGCGGCCGAGGATCGCACCTTCTGGACCAACCCGTGCATCGACTTCAAGGGCATCGTCCGCGCCGCATTGCAGAACTTCTCCGCCTCGGAAACGGTCTCGGGCGCCTCCACCATCTGCCAGCAGCTGGTGCGCATCCGTCTCTTCGATGCGGATCTGCTCGCCAACCCTGATCGGCGCTGGGAGCGAAAGATCAAGGAGGCGCTGCTGGCCCTGCAGGTGGGCGATGCCTATCCCGGCCTGGAGGGGAAGCAGAAGCTGCTCGAGATGTACCTGAACCAGGTCTACTACGGCAACAACGCGTACGGCATCTGGGCAGCCGCCAGCCGCTACTTCGGCAAGGACATCACCTCCGCCGCGCCGGAGGACCAGCTGACGATCGGCGAGGCGGCTCTCCTCGCCGGCCTCGTGCGTGCCCCGTCGGCGCTCGATCCGACCTCCGTCGCCGAGCCGATCACCGACGCGTCCGGAGCCACTCGCCTGGTCGTACCGCGGGATGCCGACGCCATTCGCGTCCAGGGATTCGTGCTCGACGGCATGGTCCAGACCGGCGCGATCACGCAGGCCGAGCGCGATCAGGCAGCCGCCGAGGAGATCGTCCTCGCCCCGCCCCAGGACAAGCAGTACAAGGCCCCGCACTTCGTCTACGCGGTGCGCCGTGCGGCAGCCGACCTCCTCGGCGACGAGGGCCTGCTGGACCGTGGCGGCCTGGTCATCACCACCACGCTGAACTACAACGGCTACCAGGTCAGTGCCGAGAAGTGGGCCGGAGTCGCCTATGACATGGACCGGATGACCGACGAGGAGCTGGTCGCAAAGTACGGTGAGCCGGCGCTGGCCTGGATCAAGCAGCTCCAGGGACGCAACATCAACAACGACGCCCTGGTGACCCTCAACTATCGGACCGGCGCGGTCCTGGCCTACGTCGGATCGGCGAACTACTACGGCGAGGCGACGCCCGCCCACCAGCCGCAGTACGACGTGGTCGGGCAGGCGTACCGCCAGTCGGGCTCGGCCTTCAAGCCGATCACCTACGCCACGGGCTTCGAGCGCGGCACGATCACGCCCGCGACGATGTTCATGGACGTCAAGGGCATCATCGCCGAGGGCTACTCGGTTCCCAACGCCAGCGGCAACGAGCGTGGCCCGGTGCGGGTTCGCGATGCGCTCAAGTACTCGTGGAACATCCCCGTTGCCAAGGCGCAGCAGCTGATCGGCACCAAGAACGTGGTCGCGATGGCGGAGCGCCTCGGCCTCCAGTGGGATCCCCAGCAGCCCGATCACGAGGTGCCGTCGCTGACCCTCGGCACCCTGGGCGTCCACATGCTCGACCTCGCCGGCGCCTATGGGGCTATTGCTAACGGCGGGACGCTGGCCAAGCCCTTCCTGATCGACACGATCAAGGATCGCGACGGCAACGTGATCTACGACCACGCGACCGACGCCGAGAAGCCGCAGCGCGAGCTGAGCGAGGATGCCGCCTATCTCGTGACGGACATCCTCAAGGACAACACCAACCCCGACACGAACATCATCTGGGGCCGTCGGTTCCAGCTGACGACCGATGCGGGCCGGCGCCCCGCGACCCTCAAGACGGGCACCACGAACGACTTCCGGGACCTCCAGGCGTTTGGCTACCTGGCGGCCGATGCCGATCCAACGATCGACGAGGGGGCAATCATCACCGGCGTCTGGGTCGGCAACAGCGACTTCTCGGACATCAAGGACGTCTTCGCCGCCGATGGCCCGACCTTCATCTGGCACGACTACATGGCCGAGGTGACCGCCGCCAACGAGCTGCCGGTGCGTGATTTCCCGCGCCCGGCGGACATCGTGTCAGTCGAGGTCGACGCGCTGACCGGGATGCTGCCCGGCGAGTTCACTACCAAGACGGTCACCGAGGACTTCGCGGCGGGCCACCAGCCGACGGAGCGCGACACACTCCACCGGAAGCTGATGATCGAGGCGGCCACCGGCAAGATCTGGCAGCCCGGCTGTGGCGATCCGCTGGAGTCCGCAGCACCGGGCGCATCGCCTGGCGCAGGGGCGCCCGAGGAGAAGGTCTACCTCGACCTCGTCAACTACGAGGGCTCACACCCGACCTGGGAGGAGGCCAACCGGGCCTGGATCGAGAAGTACCTCGGCAAGGAGAGCAGTGTTCGGCGCTCCCCGTCGCCGGCCTTCGACGCGCCACTGGCTCCGGTCGAAACCTGCACGCCGGGTGAGATCCCGACCTCGTCCCCGACGCCGAGCCCATCTCCGACCCCATCTCCGACGCCATCGCCGAGCCCCATCCCATCGCCGAGCCCCACTGCGCTGCCGACGGCGGTTCCGACGCCCGTGCCGACCGCCACACCGCTTCCGTCTCCCTCCGCGACCCCCTAGAGCTCAGCGACGGTCGCCCCGTCGCCGCCCTCGTCGCGCCGGCCAGGCCGCGTCGAGCGCACCCGCGGATGGTCGGCCAGGTATTCCCGAATCGAGCGGCGCAGCGCCCCCGTCCCCGCGCCATGGACGATGACCGCCTCATCCAGGCCGGCCAGCAGCGCCTCGTCGAGATAGGCGGCCAGCTGCTCGAGCGCCGCCTCGACCCGCTCGCCGCGGAGGTCCATTCGCGGCGCGATACGACTCGCGGCGCGTCGCTTCAGCTCGGCCATCTGCTCGTCGCGCGGGGTCGGGCCGGTGATCGGCTCAGGCACGATCTCGACGTCGTCTCCGGGGATGACGACGCGGGCACCATCGGTCTCGATCGTGACGCGCCCGGGGCGTCCGCTGATGTCCACGATCCTTCCCGTGCTTCCCAGCGTTCGGCTTCGACCCCACAGGCCAACTCGCGGCTGCGCGGCCTCCACCGCTTCGTCTGCCCCACCAGGATCGCCCACTTCGGTCCGCGCCCGACCGGCTCGGTCGCTGAGGGCCTCGAGCGCCGCCTTGGCAGGCGCTCCCCCGCCGCGAGAGCCACGCAGGTTGCGCTGTCGAGTCAGCTCGCGGCGCACCTCGTCGACCTCGCGCTCGGCGCGGGCCAGGATCTCGTCGGCGAGGCGTCGTGCGTCGGCGAGGGTCTGGGCGGCCTCGCTGCGAGCGCGGGCCACCCCGCTGCGAGCGCGCTCTCGGTCGCCCTCAGCTGCCTCGCGCTCCTCTCTCGCACGCTCGAGCTCGACGTTCCGATCCGCCTCGGCGCGGCCGATGGCGGCGAGCGCCTCCTCCATGCTCACGTGCTCCGCCGCCAGGCGTGATCGCGCGTCGGCGAGGATCTCCTCCGGCAGGCCGAGGCGCTGGGCGATCGCGAAGGCCTGCGACTTCCCTGGGAGCCCTATCTCCAGCCGGTACGTGGGCCGCAGCGTCGCCACGTCGAACGCCACCGATGCGTTGGTGACGAGCACATGCTCCTGGGCGAAGGCCTTGAGCTCCGCGTAGTGGGTGGTGGCGGCGACAGTGGCGCCGGACGCCAGGAGGCGCTCGACGATGGCCATCGCCAGGGCCGATCCCTCGGTCGGGTCGGTGCCCGCCCCGATCTCGTCGAGGAGCACCAGGGTGCCGGGCCCGGCGGCGGCCACGAAGCGGACCACGTTGCGGAGGTGGCTGGAGAAGGTGGAGAGCGACTGGGCGATGCTCTGCTCGTCGCCGATGTCTGCCATCACCCGGCGGAAGACCGGCAGCCGCGCCCCATCCGCAGCCGGGACGCGCAGGCCGGCCTGGTGCATCAGGGCGAGGAGGCCAAGCGTCTTGAGCGAGACCGTCTTGCCTCCGGTGTTCGGCCCGGTGACGATCAGGGCCCGATAGCCGAACCGCTCGCCGATGCGGAGGTCGATCGGAACCGCCCCGGCACCGAGCAGCGGATGCCGGGCGGAGAGCAGCTCGGCTGCATCGTCGGATGCCTGCGGGCGCACCGCGTCGAGCTGCATCCCGAGGCGAGCCCGGGCGATCCACAGATCTGCGCGGGCCAGCGCCGCGAGCGACGCCAGCAGGGCCTCCGCCCGCGCCTCCACGTCGCGAGACAGCTCGTCGAGGATCCGCTCCTCCTCCCGCGCTGCGTCGAGAGAAGCCTGGGTCCAGGTGTTGTTCAGCTCGACGACCGTAAGCGGCTCGACGAAGAGGGTTGCCCCGGAGGCGCTCTGGTCGTGGACGATCCCCTTCAGCTTCCCCTTCGCCTCGGCGCGGATCGGGATCACATAGCGGCCAGCACGCATCGTGACGATCGCCTCGCCGATCACCCCTGCCAGCGTGCTCGAGCGCAGCATCGTGTTCAGTCGCTCGCGGACCCGGTCCTGCGCGGTGCGCAGCCGCTTGCGGATGCTGGCCAGCTCGGCGGACGCCGAGTCGAGGATCTCCCCAGCCTCGTCCACCGTGCGCTCGATCCGCGACCGCAGCTCCGGCGCGTCGTCCAGCTCGTCACGCACCGACGCCAGGTGCGTGCCACGCCACTCCACGAGGCGGGCCGAGAAGGTGGAGGTCGCCCGCAGCGTCTCGGCGATCTCGAGCAGGTCCATCGGTGCCAGCCGGCCGCCGCGGCGGGCGCGGTTCAGCGCCTGTTGCACGTCGCGCGCGCCGCCGATGGTGGCCTGCGATTGCTCCGTCAGCAGGCGGTGGGCCTCGTCTGTCTGGTCCTGCAGGAGTGCCACATGCACGGCGTCGGCAAGCGGGAGGGTCGTCGCCGCGAGCTCACGTGAGGGACCGAAGGCGGTCAGCTCGGCGAGCTGCTCGACGATCGTCGCGAATTCGAGGGCACGCAGCGTCCCGGCATCCGCGGCGGCGCCGCCAACCGGATCAGCGGCGAGATCGGTGAGGGTCATCGCGAACCAGGTAACGAAGGGGCTGATCGGCCCAGGCGCCGGCGTAGTCGACGCCGATGCGCGCGGTGCGCTCGATGGCCTCCGGCCGCCGGCCGCGCTGGAGGCGCAGCGGCCCGGCCAGCAGGTCGACGCCGTCGAGTCGACGATCGATCCCGAAGGCCGAAGCAAGGTTGCCCGGCCCCGAAGCCAGGCGGGCTGACGGTACCTGGCCGCGCCGGCTACGCGCCAGCTCCTCTCCCTCGGTCAGCTCCGCCGCCCGCAGCAGGACCGCCTCGGGTTTGGAGCCTGGACCGCAGACCACGTTGACACAGTGGTGGAGGCCATACACAAGGTAGACGTAGACGTGGCCGGGAGGTCCGAACATGACCTTATTGCGAGCCGTATGGCCATGCGAGGAGTGGGCCGCAAGATCCTCGGGTCCGAGGTAGGCCTCGACCTCGACGATCCGGCCCGCGATCCGCCCACCGGGCGTGTCGTGGATCAGCACGGCGCCGAGCAGGTCGGGGGCAACCTCCGCCGCGGAGCGGTCGAACCAGGCGCGGTCGCCGATGGGCGGCAGCTGGGTGATCGCCTCCGGTGCGTTGGCGGCGACCCCGGCCGCCGATGTCATGGCGCCTTCAGGAACCCGGCGATCTCGGACGGCACGAGCGGCCGCGCGGCCTGGGCCAGGGTCGGGATCAGCGTGGCGCGGAAGAAGTCGACCAGGACCGATGAGCCCATCGCGTCGTAGAAGCCCTTCAGTGGACCCGCCGAGTTCACCGCGGCATCCGGGGCCGACAGGAAGAAAGTGTCCATCACGACCAGCGTCATCACGATCGAGAGGGCGGCGAAGACGAACCCGAGCACGGCACCGCCCAGCTCGTCGAGCTGTTTGGCGATGGGGAGGCGGGTGCCCTTCCAGAAGATTCGCACGAGGAACCAGCCGCCGATCGTAAGCCCGACGAAGAGGATCAGGAAGACCAGCTGCTGGCGCATCTCGGGGCCGAAGACGTTCCATCCGTTCAGGATCGAGTCGAATGGATCGCGCAGCTGCGCCGCGACGATGAACGCAACGATCACGACGACGATGTTCAGGGCATATCGGACCATGCCCGCCATGAATCCGGCGAAGACACCGGCGGCCAGGATCGCCACCACGACGAGGTCGATCGGCCCAAGCTTCTGCAGGAATTCCATGGATGCCTCCCTAGGGTCCGGCCGTTTCCCGCTCGGCCGACGGCAAGCCTAGCAGCCCGCTTCCCGGCGGGGAAGGAGTCAGCGGATCTGGGCGCCCAGGTGATGTTGCAGCGCGCCGCCGATTCGCTTCATCGCTCGCTCGACGCCACGCTCGTCCCCGGCCGAATCGGGCTGGAAGCGAAGCGCGATGGCATACGAGACCTTGCCTTCGCCGACCTGCGGCCCTCGGTACTCGTCGAAGAGGCGTGAGTTGGCGAGGATCGGCCCTGCCGTCTCGCGCAGGATGCGGAGCACCTCCCCCACCGGCGTGGCGGCGTCCACCACGATGGCCAGGTCCCGGTCGAGCGGTTGGGCGGCTGGCACCGGGCGAGCGCGGACCGCGGTTGGTGCCAGCGAGAGCAGCTGCGGCAGGTTGATGACGCCGACGACCGGTCGCCCTGGAAGGTCCCAGGCCTCCGCGACCGACGGATCGACCTCGCCCAGATTGCCGTAGGCGTGTCCTGACGGGTCGTAGAGGCGGGCTGCGCGACCCGGATGCAGGTGCCGATGCAGCTCCTCCGCCGTCTCGGCTCGGAATGCGGGCTCCGGCGCGCCGATGGCGGCGTGCAGTGCCGCCACGATTCCCTTGAGATCGGCCACGTCGGCGTCCCGCGAGGCGATGCCCGGTGAACGTTCTGTCGCATCCCCGAGGAGCGCGAACCCGAGGTGCCACGCCTCGAACCTGCCGGTTCCGGCCGTCTCCGCCCAGGACGGACCCTTGCCGGCCTCGCTCCAGTAGGTCTTGCCGACTTCGAAGATCCAGGCGTTGGTGCGCCGCTGCCGGACGTTCTCTGCCAGAGACGCCAGCATCGACGGGGCCATCGAAGGGCGCAGGACGCTGTGGGCTTCGGCCAGCGGATTGGCGACGCGCACCAGCGATGGATCATCGGGGTCGTATCCGGATCTGGCGAGGTCAGCCGGCCCGATCAACGCATGGCTCAGGACCTCGTCGAGGCCGAGCCCCGCGAGGACGCGGCGCACCCGATGGCGCGGCTCGCTCGGATCGGGTCGGAACGGTGGCAGCGCGGGCTGTGGCTGGCGAGCCCTGATCTGACCGTAGCCATGGCTGCGCGCAATCTCCTCCGCGACGTCCTCCGCCGCGAGTACATCCAGCCGATGCTCGGGCACGGTGACGCTCAGCCGTCCGTCGCCGGACGGCGCAACCGCGAAGCCCAGTGGCGCGAGGAGCTCCGCGGCCCGCGCCTCGGTGAGTGGCAGGCCGAGGAGACGCTCGGTCCGCGGCAGCTCAATGCTCACCACGCGCAGCGAGCGCGGGTCGGGGTCGTTGTCGACGATTCCCTGCGCCACCCGGGCGCCGGTGATCTCGGCGATCAGTCGAGCCGCGCGGTCCGCCGCCAGCCTCGGGAGGTGGTGGCCGATCCCCTTCTCGTGACGGAGGCTGGCCTCGGAACGCAGCCCGAGCCGGCGCGCGGCGTTGCGGATGAGCGGCCCGTGGAAGATGGCCGACTCGAGGATGACCTGCGTCGTCGTGTCGCGGACCTCGGTGCTCGCCCCGCCCATGATTCCCGCGAGGCCGATGGCCCGCGCCTCGTCGGCGATCACCAGCATCCGGCTGTCCAGGGTCCGCTGCTCGTGGTCGATCGTCTCGAGGGTCTCGCCGTCGCGACCGCGACGGACCACGATCCGGCCGCTGGGGATGCCGTCCGCGTCATACGCGTGCATCGGCTGGCCCAGCTCGTGCATCACGTAATTCGTGACGTCCACCACCGCGCTGATCGGGCGCATCCCGGCGGCGAGGAGACGGCGCTGCATCCAGGCCGGCGAGGCAACGTTGCGCACGCCCTCGAACCATCGTGCGGTGAAGCGTGGGCAGCCCTCGCTGTCCTCGATCGTCACGCTGACGTGATCAGCAGCCTGCAGCGCCGGATCCTCGGCGACCGACGCATCGGGCAGCCGCACGCCGGAGCCGGTGAACGCGGCGACCTCGCGGGCCACGCCGACCATCGACAGGGCGTCGCCGCGATTCGGCTTGACGTCCACGTCGAGGACGACCTCGCCAAGGAGCGGGCGAAGGTCCGCGCCGAGGGGCAACTCGTTGGCGGTCCCGAGGATGTGGATCCCCTCCGCGTCGTCGCCCAGCCCGAGCTCGATCGCCGAGCAGAGCATCCCCTGCGACTCCACGCCGCGAATCTTGCTGCGCTCGATCCGGCGATCGCCGGTCAGCACCGAGCCGACCAACGCCACCGGGACGAGCTGGCCGACCGCGATGTTGTCGGCGCCGCAGACGACCTGCAGTGGCTCGCCAGACCCGACGTCCACGCTCGTGAGCCAGAGCTTGTCCGCGTTCGGATGCCGCTCGACGGAGAGGAGGCGGCCGACGACGACATCGGTCCAGTCGGCACCGGTGACCTCGACGGCGCTCACCTCGAGACCGCGCATGGTCAGCTGCTCAGCCAGCGCGTCGGGCGCGAGGTCGAAGTCGACGTATTCGCGCAGCCAGGAGAGTGGGACGCGCATCGGTCAGCGACCCCCCGGGAACTGCTCGAGGAAGCGAAGGTCGGCGCTCATCAGGAGGCGCAGGTCCGGGATGCCGTGTCGCAGCAGGGTGATCCGATCGAGGCCCATCCCGAAGGCGTAGCCCTGGAACTCATCGGGGTCGATGCCGCCGGCGCGCAGCACCGTGGGATGGACCATCCCCGCGCCAAGGATCGTCATCCAGCCCGAGCGGCCGCAGGCGGCACAGCCAGGCCCGCCGCAGACGAGGCAGCTCACGTCGAAGGCGACGCTTGGCTCGGTGAACGGGTAGTAGCCGGGCCGGAACCGCGTCTTGGTCGCATCCCCGAAGAGGGCACGAGCGAACTCCTCGAGCATTCCCTTGAGGTCGGCCAGGCTCGTGTCACGGTCCACCACAAGCCCCTCGACCTGGAAGAACTCGAAGCCATGTGAGGCGTCGACCGCCTCGTAGCGGAAGCAGCGTCCGGGCGTGATGACCCGGATCGGCGGAGACAGCGCCCGCATGGCGCGAACCTGCACCGGGCTGGTGTGCGTCCGCAGGATGGTTCCGTCAGCCGCTGGCTGCCGCGGGTCGACGCCGGGCTCAGCCACGTAGAGGGTGTCCCACAGGTCGCGCGATGGGTGGTCGGGCGGGATGTTCAGCGCCTCGAAGTTCATGGCGTCGGTCTCGATCTCCGGTCCCTCGAAAATCTCGAAGCCGAACGCATGGAAGATCTCCCGGAAGTCGCGGTCGACCGTCATCGTCGGGTGGAGGTGGCCAACCCGCACCTGGCGCCCCGGGGCGGTCATGTCCAGTGCCTCGTCCGCGAGCCTCGCCCCCGCGTCGGCAGCGCGCAAGGTGGCGAGCCGCTCCGTGATTGCTGCCTCGACCGCGCTGCGGACCTCGTTGGCGAGCTTGCCCATGGCGGGTCGTTCGCCCGCGTCCACCGCTCCGAGACCACGCAGGAGGACGGTGATCCGTCCCGATCGGCCGAAGAGCGAGGCGCGCAGCGTCTCCACTGCCCCGGCGTTGGCGGCCGCGGCCAGCGCGGCGAGGGCATCGGTCTGTAGCTGGTTGAGGCGGTTGGCGAGGTCGCTCATGGTGCTCTTCGAATCATCGGGGAAAAGAAACGACCCCGCTCCTCTTTCGGAGCAGGGCCGGGGGCCGGCGTTGGACGAACGCCGGCTAGCCGCTAAACGAGGCCTTGGCCATCTCGACCATCTTGC
>DATJIJ010000146.1:0-7526 GCA_035493355.1 Candidatus Methylomirabilota bacterium | reverse complement strand
AAGCACGTCGAGGCGCTCGAGGAGCGGATCCTCCAGCTCGAGCAGCGGATCATGGGAGCCCTGAAGCCCGGCGGCTAGACCTCGCCGAGCCCGATGTCGGACCGATACTGCCCGCCCTCCAGCCGAACCTCCGCCACGCCTAGGTAGGCGGTCTCGCGCGCCGTCGCCAGGTCATCCCCGATCCCCACGATGGTGACGACCCGCCCGCCGGATGACCGATATCCGCCGTCGCCGGCGCGCTGCGTTCCGGCATGGAAGCGCAGGAGCGGCCCGACGTCATCGACCGCGGTGGGCTCCGCGCCCTCCAGCCGTGACCCGCTGAGCGGGTTCGACGGATAGCCTTCCGCGGCGACCACCACCCCGACCGCCGAACGGCCGTCAAGCGCCACTGCCCCCTCCATCGCCGCGCGGTCGCCGGTCGCCGTGGCGAGCAGCGCCTGCGACAGCGACCCGTCCATGAGCGGCAGCAGGACCTGCGCCTCGGGGTCGCCGAAGCGGGCGTTGAACTCGAGGACCATCGGCCCGGCGTCGGTCAGCATCAGCCCCGCGTAGAGGACGCCGCGGTACGGCGTCCCGTCGCGCGCCATGCGCCAGGCGATCGGCTCGAAGATGGTCGCCACCGCATCCTCGACCTGCGACTGGCTGAACCACGGGACCGGCGCATAGGCACCCATCCCCCCGGTGTTCGGCCCCTCGTCGCCGTCCAGCAGCCGCTTGTGGTCGCAGGCCGCGCCCACCGGGACGACCGACTCGTCGCTGACCAGCGCGAAGACGGAGACCTCGCGGCCGCTCAGGCGGTCCTCGAGCAGGAGCCGCGATCCAGCTGGAGCGTTGCGAAGGAGCTCGCGGATGGCGGCCTCGGCGGCGTCGTGGCTGTCCGGCACGACGACCCCCTTGCCGGCGGCGAGCCAATCGGCCTTGACCACCAGCGGCTCGGCGCTCTGCCGCGCGTGCGCCAGGGCCGCCCCGAGGTCGTCGAAGACGGCGCTGGCCCCTGTCGGCACCCCTGCGCGGCGCAGCTGCTCCTTGGCGAACGCCTTGCTCGACTCGAGCCGCGCCGCCGCTCGGCTGGGACCGAAGGTGGGGACCGAGGCCTGCCGGAGCGCGTCAGCCACGCCGGCCGCCAGGGGCGCCTCCGGCCCGATCACGACGAGGTCGTAGCGCTCGCGAGCCGCGTACCGCGCCACCGCCGCTGGGTCGAGGATGTCGAGGTCCGGCACGGTCTCGGCCACCGCCGGCGTCCCTCCGTTGCCCGGCGCGATGCGGAGACGGCCGACCCCATCGTCCCGGGCCAGCCGCCAGGCGAGCGCGTGCTCGCGCGCCCCGGAGCCGAGGACGAGGACGTCCACGCGACTAGGGAGCTGGGCTGGGCGAAGGCTCCACGCTGGCGCCGGTGAGCTCGGCCAGCCGCTGGAGAATCGGCTCGAGCTCGTCCAGCCGCGCCTGGTAGGTGCCCAGGTCCCCGGCCGCGAGGGCCGTCTGCGCCTCGGAGTAGAGCCGCTGCGCCTCGGCCACGAGGCCGGCGACGTCGCTGGGGAGACCCCCGCCTCCGTCCGGTGGGGGCGTCACCGCCTCACCCAGGACCTGCTCGATGGCTCCCTGCAGGTCCTCGGCAAACGCAACCCGGTCATTGCTGACCATGATCAGCCGCACGAACTCCGGGAAGGGCGCCCCCGACGCCTGGAGGAAGACCGGCTCGACGTAGAGGAGGCCGTTCTCGCCGATCGGCAGCACCAGCAGGTTGCCGCGGATGACCGACGATCCGGACCGATCCCAGAGGCTGAACTGCGCGCTGATCGCGTCGTTCTGGTCAATCCGCGCCTCCACGAGCGCCGGTCCGTCGGTCGAGGTGTCGTTCGGGAAGTGGAACGCGATGCGCTCGCCGTACACCCCGGGGTCCATCCGTGCCGCAGTCCAGGCGATCATGTTCGGCCGCTGCTCGGGGACCAGGGGCTGAATCAGGACGAACTCGGCCTTCTCCTCGCCAGGGATCCGCATGATCACGTAGTACGGCTCCATCGGCCGCCCGTTGCCCTGCACCACGTCCTCGGGGATGGCCCAGCGGTCGTCCTGGTTGTAGAAGACCGTCGCGCCGTTATCGGTCGCCGGCAGGTGGTAGAGGCGATACATCTGGTTCTGCGCGACGAACAGGTCCTCGGGGTAGCGCAGGTGAGCCTGGAGCTCGGGCTGCATCGCCGACAGCGGCTCGAAGAGGCCGGGAAAGATCTTCGCCCAGGCCGCGACGATCGGCTCCTTTGGATCTGTGATGTAGAGGTGGACCGTGCCGTCGTAGGCGTCCATCACGACCTTGACGCTGTTCCGGACGTAGTTCGCCCCGGGGAACGGGCTGTCTTCGCCCAGGGGCTCCGCGTTCGGATATCGATCGGTCAGGGTGTAGGCGTCCCAGACCCACAGCAGCCGGCCGGCGGTAGTGACGATGTACGGGTCGTGGTCGTAGGCCAGGAACGGTGCCAGCTCGGGCACCCGTTCCCTGATCGCCCGGCGGAAGAGGATCTGCGAGTCGGAGGTGAGCTGGTTGCTGATCAGCATGTTCAGGTCGCCGAAGCGCATCGCGAAGAGGGCGCGGGTGATCAGGTTGTCGATCGCCACCCCCGTCGTCCCGTGCCAGACCGTCGTGGCTCCGGCCTCGTTCGACTCGCCGAGCGGATAGTCGAACTCCTCCGTATCGGTCCCGGTGATGACGTAGGTATCCGTCTCCTCGCCGAAGTAGATCCGCGGCTCCTCGACCGGCAGGCTCGCCTCGCGGTTGATGCCGCTGACCAGGTAATCGGGTTGGCCCTGGTCCGTGACCGCGTCGACCGGCACGGCGGTGATCCCGTAGCCGTGCGTGTAGACGAGGCGCTCGTTGGTCCACGTCTTGGCGTCCTCGGCCAGCTTGTCGACGTCGAGCTCCCGGGCGCTCAGCATCAGCTGGCGCTCCTTCCCGTCGACCTGATAGCGATCGATGTCGACATCCAGGAAGTCGTAGTAGCGACGCAGGATCTGGTCCTGGCCGAAGGTGGTGAGCAGCGGCCGGTAGTCCCACAGCCGCAGGTTGTCGATGGTGGCGGCGTCCTCCTTGAAGACCGCCTCGGTGAGCGGCTGCTCGCCCGTGAAGCTGCGTTGCTCGATCGTGTCGAGGTCGAAGGCGGCCCGCGTCGAGGCCAGGTGCCTGGCGATGTACGGTCGCTCGACGTTCAGCTCGTTCGGCTTGACCTGGAAGGTCTGGACGTATGCGGGGAAGATCGCGCCAACCGCGATCGAGAGGACGAACCACGCCCCGCCCGCAAGGACCAGCGCCCACAGCGTCCGGAACCAGATGTTCAGGAGCAGGAGCGTCGCGGACGCCAGCGCCACGAACGTCAGGATCACGTAGGCCGGCAGCTGGGCATTCATATCGGTATAGGTGGCCGCCTGGATCGCGTCGTAGCCGCTCGGCGAGTACGAGAGATCGGGGATGTCGAGCTGATAGCCGGCCGCGATCACGACCAGCAGGAGAGCGCCGATGATCGAGAGGTGCGCCCGCACCGAGGTGGTGAGGCGGAACTGCCAGCGCATCGCACCCGCGGCGTAGGCACCCAGGCTGAGCGCCAGGATCCCGATCAGGCTGGCGATCCCCCATCCCTGGAGGAGGCGCCAGAACGGGAGGTCGAAGACGTAGAAGCCGATGTCGCGGTGGAAGTTCGGATCAACGGTGCCGAAGTCGCCGCCATTCACGAAGAGGAGGACCGTCTCCCAGCTGCCGCTCCACGATGCGGCCGAGATGAGCGCCAGCAGCAGCCCCAGGCCGATCAGGCCCAGGGTCACCGCGCGCGAGACATCCGGGATCTCGAACTGGCCGATGCGTCGGATCGGCGTCTGCGGGGCGATGCGCCGCGCGAGCAGGATGCTGGCGATCGCGGGCAGCGCGAAGGCCACGAAGCCGACCACGAAGAGGGCAACCTGCGACCAGAGGCGCGTGGTGAGGACGCTGGTACGGTCGAGCGCGTTGTACCACATGACGTCCGTGATCAGGTTCACGACGCCGCCCAGGAAGCCGAAGACGACGATCAGGCCAACCGCGATCCCGATCAGGAGTCCCCAGCGCGGTGGCCTCCCGCCCTGCGGTCGCAGGACTCGCCTCGGGCCGAAGGGCACCGGCGCGGGCTCGTCGGCATCGGACTGGTCGTGCCCGTTGCCGCCGGGGCGCCGCGGACCGCGTGGCGGGATCGGCCGGCCCTCGCGACGGGCATCCTCCTCCGCCTGGCGGCGCTGCAGCTCCTCGAGGAGCTTGTCGAACCAGCTGGACATGTCGGCATCGTAGCCGGGTGTAACCGGGGCCGTATCTGCGAGCACTAGACCACTAAATGGAGTGACCCCATGAAGCGCCTGCTCATCCTCGCCCTGCTGCTCGGCTCCCTGGTCTTGCCCGGCACCGTGCTCGGCTTCCATCACACGGGCCTTCCCGCCCGCTTCTGTGCTGCCGATGCGGCCGGCAGCCCGTCGAACGACAACGGTCAGGCGAAGGAATCGCTGATCGCCCACAACCCGGCACAGAGTCTGCCCCTGCCGCCGGTCGGCACGCCTGGCAACGGCCAGGGCGAAGGTGCCGAATTCTGCGCCAACAACTAGCCCGGGTTCACTCCCACTCGATGGTGGCCGGCGGCTTGCTGCTGATGTCGTAGACGACGCGATTGACGCCGGCCACCTCGTTCACGATCCGCGAGCTGATCTTCGCCAGCACGTCGTACGGCAGCCGCGCCCAGTCAGCGGTCATCCCGTCATCACTGGTCACGGCGCGGATGGCCACGACGTTGGCGTAGGTCCGGAAGTCGCCCATCACGCCGACGGACTTCACCGGCGTCAGGATCGCGAATGACTGCCAAAGGGACCGATACAGCCCTGCCGCCTTGATCTCGTCGATCACGATCCAGTCCGCGTCGCGCAGCGTCTCGAGCCGATCCGCGGTCACCTCGCCGATGATCCGGATGGCGAGCCCCGGCCCGGGGAACGGCTGGCGCAGCACCATCGCCTCCGGCAGCCCTAGCTCGACGCCGACATTGCGAACCTCGTCCTTGAACAGGTAGCGCAGCGGCTCGATGAGGCTGAAGCGCAGGTCGGCCGGCAGGCCGCCGACGTTGTGGTGGGTCTTGATCTTGGCCGCCGTCTTCGTCTCGGCGGTCTTCGACTCGATGACATCGGGGTAGAGGGTGCCCTGCGTCAGGAAGTCGATCTGGCCGAGCTTGGCCGCCTCCTCCTCGAAAACCCGGATGAACTCGTCGCCGATGATGCGGCGCTTCTCCTCCGGATCGTCCACCCCGGCCAGGCGCCGGAGGAACCGCTCGCGCGCGTCGACCATGATCAGCTTCATCCCGAAGTTCTCGGCGAAGGTGGCGCGCAGCAGCTCCGACTCGCGCTTCCGCATCAGGCCGTGGTCGACGTAGATGCAGGTCAGCTGGTCGCCGATGGCCTGGTGGACGAGCGTCGCGGCGACCGCCGAGTCGACCCCGCCGGAGAGCGCGCAGATCACCTTGCCGTCGCCCACCTGCGCCCGGATCCCGGCCACGGTCGTCTCGACGAAGCTCGCGGGCGTCCAGGTCGTCCGCGCACCGGCAATCCCGACCACGAAGTTCCGCAGGATCTCCCGCCCGGCGGGGGTATGGACCACCTCGGGATGGAACTGGATCCCGTAGAGCCCGCGGGCCGTGTCGGCCAGTCCGGCGAAGGCGCTCGTCTCGGTCTCGGCGGTGGTCATGAACCCGGCCGGCGCCCGAACGATCCGATCGCCATGGCTCATCCAGACTGGCTGCTGCCGGTCGAGCCCGCGGAACAGCCCATCCTCGGTCGTGATCTGGACCGATGCCGGGCCGTACTCGCGCTTCGTGCTGGAGGCCACCTCGCCGCCGAGCTGATGCGCCATCAGCTGGAGTCCATAGCAGATGCCGAGGACCGGGATGCCACCGGCCCAGATGGCCGGGTCCGGATGGGGCGCTCCCTCGTCGTAGACCGATGACGGACCGCCCGAGAGGATGATCGCCTTCGGCCGGCGCCGTTCGATCTCGGCCCAGGGGGTGTCGTGGGGAAGGAGCTCGCTGTAGACGTGCAGCTCGCGCACGCGACGCGCGATGAGCTGAGCGAACTGGCTGCCGAAGTCGAGGATGACGACGGTATCCGGCTCGGAGGGAACCTCCGCCGCGCGATCAGGGGGAGGCGCGTGGAGCGCCTGCTCGAGGTAGGCCTCGACCTCCGCGTCGTCAGGGGCGAGGACCCGGTGGCCGGCGTTGGCGGCCTCGCCGTGGACGGTCCGCCCGCGGGTTGACGACGGTGATGGCTCGTCCGGCAATGATCCCTCCCTAGCTGGCGAGCGCGGCCCCGGCGATCACTCCTTGGCCGTCAGCTGCCATGACTTCCCCTCCGTGGCGATCGACGGCGCAATGACCATCTCGACCTGGTGCATCTCGCGGATCGTGCGTGCGCCGAGCGAGGCCATCGACTGACGCAGCGCGCCGACCAGGTTCTGGGTTCCGTGGGTGGTGTGAGCGGGGCCAAAGAGGATCTGCTCGAGCGGCAGCCGCTCCCCGATCTTGATCCGCGTCCCGCGCGGCAGCGTCGGCGACGGAGCGGCCATCCCCCAGTTGAAGCCGCGCCCCGGGGCCTCGAGAGCACCCGCAAATGGCGAGCCGAGCATCACCGCATCGGCTCCGCTGGCGATCGCCTTGGCGATGTCACCGCCCGTCTTCATGCCACCGTCGGTGATGACCGGTACGTAGCGGCCGGTCTCGCGCTCGAAGCGATCGCGGGCGGCGGCGACCTCGATGGTTGCGCTGACCTGCGGCACCCCGATCCCTAGCACCTCGCGCGTCGTGCAGGCGGCTCCCGGCCCAACGCCGACCAGGATCGCGGCGGCGCCCTGGTGCATCAGCTGGTACGCGGCGTCGCCGCTCACCGTGTTGCCGACCAGGACGGGCATCTTCAGGGCTCCGGTCAGGTCTGCGAGCGACAGGACACGGCCACCGGTCGAGATGTGCTGGGCGCTCGAAACCTGCGACTGGACGAGGAAGAGCTCCGCACCGGCCTCGGCGGCGACCTCGGCGTGGTGCCAGGCCGAGCCCGGCGTGGTCGCCACGGCGGCGATCCCCCCTTGCGCGCGGACGCGCGTGATCAGCGCCGTGATGAGCTCGTCCCGGACCGGGGCGGCGTATGCGTTCGCCAGCAGCTCGGCAGCCTGCTGGTTGGTGGCGGCCCCCGCGACCTGCTCGATGATCGGGGAGGCATCTTCGTAACGGGTGTAGAGGCCCTCGAGGTTGATGAAGGCGAGGCCCCCGTGGCGGCTCATCCGTGCCGCAAAGTCAGCGTCGGCGACCGCATCCATGGCCGAGGCAATGAACGGGATCTCGAGCCGATGTCCCCCGACCTCGGTGGTGAGGTCGATCTCGGCGGGGTCGACGGTGATGGCACCCGGCACCAGCGCCACCTCGTCGAATCCGTACGCGCGTCGCAGCCGGGTCGAGGTCGCGTCTGGGGAAAGAATGGCCGGGTCGATCAAT
>DATJIJ010000145.1:0-3089 GCA_035493355.1 Candidatus Methylomirabilota bacterium | reverse complement strand
TCCGGCATGCGCGCCGAGCGCGCCCGCGCCCTCATGAACCAGGCATGCGGCGCCGAGACCGTGATGATCACCCCGGAGGAGGCACAGGAGCTGTGCCCCCAGCTCGACCTCTCGGGCGGCGGGCGATACCCGGTGTTGGGCGCCTCGTACCACCCCGGTGGAGCGACGGCGCGTCACGACCGCGTGGTGTGGGCCTATGCGCAGGGCGCCATGCGCCTCGGCGTGCACGTGATCCCGCACATGCCGGTCACTGGCCTGCTGCGCGACGGCGGGCGGGTGGTTGGCGTCGAGACCCCCTCCGGACCGATCTCGGCGGGCGTGGTCCTGAGCGCGGTCGGCGGGCGGGTGACGACGGTCGCCGCCATGGCTGATCTCCGGCTGCCGATCCGGACCCATCCCCTTCAGGCCCTGGTCACCAATGCCTACGCCCAGGGCTTCGGGCCGATCGTGGCCTCGTCCGAGCTCCTCTGCTACGTCTCGCAGACGGGCCGCGGGCAGATGCTGATGGGCGCCGAGTTCGACTCCCAGCCGTCGTACTCGATGCAGTCCTCCTACGAGTTCCTCCAGACGGTCTCGACCAAGGTGACCCACCTTCTGCCGTTCCTCCGCGACCTGCGGATCCTGCGGCAGTGGGCCGGCATCTGCGACATCAGCCCCGACTACTCGCCCATCATGGGCTTCACCGGGATCGATGGCCTCCTCATCACCACCGGGTGGGGGACGTGGGGCTTCAAGGCGATCCCCGCCGGTGGCGAGGCGATGGCCGAGCTGATCGCGACCGGCAAGGTGCCGCAGCTGATCGCTTCCTTCGGGCTGTGGCGCTTCGCCGCGGACCACGCCATGGCCGACCAGGGCTCGGCGGGGACGCGCTGATGCTGTGGATCACCTGCCCCACCTGCGGCGATCGCCCGGTCAGCGAGTTCCGCTTCGGCGGCGAGCTGCCCCACGTGCCGGATCGCATCACCGATCCCGGTGCCCGCAACCTCGACTGGGTCTGGATGCAGGACAACGTCGACGGCCTGACCACCGAACGCTGGTTCCATGCCGCCGGCTGTCGGCGCTGGCTGACCCTGAGACGCAACACTTCGACCGATCGGGTCGTCTGAACCGATGATGGCCGGCAGTTCGCGCTTCCGACGTCCCGCTCTCCTGGCGACCGCAGCGCTCGCGGGACTGGTGGTCGTCATCGGCGGGATGCAGCTGGTTGGCAAGGGCCCGTTCGCATCACTAACACCGTCGACGTCGCCTGGAGCGTCCTCAAGCCTAGGCGCGTCGCCATCGTCGAGCGCAAGTGTGAGCATCGCTCCGTCGGCGGTGCCGAGCGAGGCGCAGCCGAGCGCCAGCATCTGGGTGCAGCCATCACCCCGCCCGAACGCCGAGACCGGAACGGATCTGGCATGGCAGAGGGTCGCGACCTTCGCCAACGCCAAGAACGTTCAGGTCCACGACGTGGCCGCTGGCCCGGGTGGGTACGTGGCGGTCGGCGTCCTGATCGACGGCGTCGTGACCGAGCTCGGAAACGAAGGGACGACGCTTCCAGCCATCTGGCACTCCGCCGACGGCACGACCTGGACGGAGGGAGACGCCACCGCATTCGGCGACCACGCGGCGTTTGCGATCGCCAGCGATGGGCTGCATTACGTGGCCACGCTCTACGACGGAGATCGCGCCATGTTGTACCGGTCGGTGGACGGTCGGAGCTGGCTGCCCATCGCCTCCCAACCGATCATGAGCGATGCCCGCGTGTGGGATGTCGTGGCGGCCCCGGGCTTCGGGTTCATCGCCCTGGCGGCGATGAACGTCACCCACGACCTGTCGGTCTGGAACTCGCCGGATGGGGCCACCTGGACGAAGCAGCTCGACATCACCGATGGGTCGGAGCCAACCCGCCTCGCCATCGGGCCTCAAGAGGCGCTCGCCTTCGGCTATGGACCGAGCCAGCCCGACGGATCGATCGCGCCCGCCCTGTGGCGTTCGACCACCGGCGCGGACTGGCAGCGGCACGATCCGCCTTCGGCCGGCAACGGCGGCCTGATGGTCGCCGGACCGACACCGCTGGGCTGGGTCGCCGCCGGCTATGTCGACGGGGTCGGGACTGCGGTGTGGCATTCCAGCGACGCTCGCACGTGGACGCCGCTTCCGCCGCAGCCGGAGCTCCGGACCGACTACGAGGGTGACACCGGAGGGACCGTTGGGGCGTTTGCGTTCGCGGGCAGCGAATACCTCTTTGGTTACGCGAGCTGCTGTGGCTTCCCGCCGCAGCGGACCTACGTCTCGACCGATGGCGAACACTGGGGCCGAGTCGCCCGAGATTCGGCGATCTTCGCGGTCCACTTCGGGACCGTGATCGTGGAGGGAAATCGGGTGGTGGCGATCGGCAATACGTTGGGTGACGGCGGCACCGGCGGCACCGGGGGAATCTGGATCGGGCGAGTCCCCAGCTGACCCCGCGGCCACTCAGCGGCGGGTGACGAACACGTACTCCCTGCTTTCGTCCGTGAACGGCTCGCCCGCAAAGCCGCCGTAGAGCGCCTCCAGCTCGAGGCCGGAGACATCGATCAGCCCCAGCCACTCGTTCTTCGTCGCCCACCACAGCGAGCTCACGCCGCCGCCGTCGAGCGTCAGGTCGATCCGGTTGTTGCCGACGGCGTATCGGGCCGTGTGCGGAACCGGCTCATCCTGGTGCTGGCCATCGAGCCGCACCGCGACGCGGTGGTCGAAGGCAAACGCGTTCCAGGCGAACCTTCCGCCGGGTCGGAGCGAGGCGGCGACCCGCTCGAACAAGCGGCGGCGCTCGGCCCAGGTCGCGAGATGCAGCAGGGAGCGAAAGGGGCAATAGATCAGGCCCACCGGCTCTTCGAGAGCGAGGTCGACCATGTCGCCCTCGCGCAGGTCCAGCTCAACGCCTGCCTCGGCTGCGCCGATGCGCGCCATCTCCAGCATCGCCGGCGACGTGTCGATGCCGATGACCGTGCGGCCGGTCGCCTTCGCCACCGGGATTGCAACCCGCCCGTTCCCGATCGCGAGCTCGACAATCGGGCCATCCGTCTGCAATGCCAGGCCAACGTAGAAGCCAACGTCGGCGGTCA
>DATJIJ010000144.1:0-7010 GCA_035493355.1 Candidatus Methylomirabilota bacterium | reverse complement strand
CGGCACGCCGGCGTGGTCCTCGACGCGGTCGTCATCGGCGATCTTGTCGTCGAACGCCAGGCCGTAGCTGTAGCCGGAGCATCCGCCGCTCTTCACGAAGAGGCGGAGGGCTGCATCGGTCTTGCCTTCGCGCGAGCGAAGCTCCTGCACCTTGGCGGCGGCCGCGTCGGTCATGGTGACCAGCAGCTCAGCGGGTGCGGGGGCAGCGGGCGGGGCCGATGGGGCCGTCTGCGGCGTCGTTTCGGTCAGTGTCATGGGATCGGTCTTCTCCTCTGGCGCGGTGTGCGCCGCGTCGCTCGGAAAGTTCGCTTCGGAAAGTATAGCAGCGGTGCTTGTCCACACCGCAATAAGCCGTTGGTACACTCACATCCCACCTGACGCAGCGAGGCCCTGACGCGTGAAGCTTGCTGACCGCATGAAGCGGATCGGGACCGAGACCGCCTTCGAGGCTGCCGCACGCGCCCGTGCGCTGGAGGCGACCGGCCGGGACGTCATCCACCTGGAGATCGGCGAGCCCGACTTCGACACGCCGCGCCACGTGAGCGAGGCAGCCGTCAAGGCGCTCCTCGACGACAAGATGACGCATTACCCGCCGGCACCCGGGATCGCGCCGTTGCGCAAGGCGCTCGCCGACGACGTCAAGCGCTGGAAGGGGATCGATGCGACGCCCGAGCAGGTGGTCGTCACCCCCGGCGCGAAGCCGATCATGTTCTACGCGATGCTCGCCCTCATCAACGCGGGCGACGAGGTGATCTACCCGAACCCCGGCTTCCCAATCTACGAGTCCATGGCCCGATACGTGGGCGGGACCGCCGTGCCAGCGCCCTTGCGGGAGGCGAACGACTTCCGGATGGACGTCGAGGAGGTCGCCTCGCTGGTGACCGATAAGACGCGGATGATCGTCACCAACTCGCCGCATAACCCGACCGGGTCGATCCTCACCCCGGAGGACCAGCGGGAGATCACGCGGATCGCGGTTGAGCACGACCTCGTCGTCCTGGCCGATGAGATCTACGGCCGCCTCCAGTACGAGGGCGAGCCGCTGTCGATCGCGACGCTTCCCGGCATGGCGGAGCGCACGATCACGCTCGATGGCTTCAGCAAGACCTTCGCGATGACCGGGTGGCGGCTCGGCTACGGGATCGTGCCGACCTGGCTCATGCCGGCGTTCTCGGCACTCGTGATCAACTCGGTGAGTGGCACGAACGCCTTCGCACAGGCCGGCGCAGTGGCCGCCCTGACCGGGCCGCAGGACGCCGCCGACGCCATGCGGGCCGAGTTCATCGCGCGGCGCTCGCTCATCGTCGAGGGCCTGAACCGGATTCCCGGTGTGAGCTGCGTGATGCCGCACGGCGCCTTCTATGCCTTCCCGAACGTCAGCTCCTTTGGCCGATCGAGCAACGAGATTGCCGACCACCTCCTCTACGACGCCGGCGTGTGCGGCCTCTCCGGGACGGCGTTCGGCTCGTTCGGCGAGGGGTACCTGCGCTTCAGCTACGCCAACAGCCGCGAGAAGATCAGCGCGGCGCTCGAGCGGGTTGGCGAGTCGCTTGGCAAGCTGGAGCGGACCGGCGAGCTCGTCGGCGCATCGGCCTAGTCAGCGCCTCATGACGACCATCCGGCAACGGACGGCGGACCGCCTCTATGACGAGGCCGTCCCCTCGTTCGAGGACTGGGACGCGATCCGGGAGATCATCGACGAGGCGATCGACCTCGCCCTGAACTATCGCCAGAGCGGCCACCCCGGCGGCTCTCGTTCGAAGGTGCACATGTTCCTGGCGCTCCTCCTGTCGGGGGCGATGCGCTGGGACATCCGCAAGCCCTGGCGGCCTTTCGCAGACCGCTTCGTGCTGAGCGCCGGCCACACGGTGCCGCTCGTCTACACGACCCTGGCCGTGCTCAACGAGGTGCTGCGCGCCCGGGCCGAGCGCGACCCCGACCCCGCCTTTGCCTTCCCCGATGACGGCCGCTGGGCGCTCACCTGGGAGGATCTCCTCAAGCTGCGCCGCCGTGGCGGGCTCCCCGGCCACGCGGAGATGGAGGGGAAGACCCTCTTCCTGAAGTTCAACACTGGGCCGTCTGGCCACGGCATGCCGCCATCGGCCGGCGAGGCGGTGGCGCTCAAGCTGGCCGGGGCCGAGGAGGTCAAGGTCTTCGTGGTCGAGGGCGAGGGCGGCCTGACTCCCGGCGCCAGCCACGAGACGCGCAACTCGGCCTGGGGGCTGGGACTCAGCAACCTCGTCTTCCTCCTGGACTGGAACGACTATGGCATCGACGATCCCGCCGTCTCGTCAGTGGTCCCGGGCACCCCGGAGACCTGGTTCAACGCCTACTCCTGGCGCGTGACCGGGACCATGGAGGGCTCGGAGTGGGGTCCCGTGACCCGCGCGGTGCTCGAGGCGGCGCGGGGGGAAAACCCCGAGAAGGTGCCATCGGTGGCCTGGTTCAAGACCCGCAAGGGGCGTGGCTACGGAAAATACGACAACAAGAGCCACGGCACCCCGCACGCCATGAACTCGCCCGAGTTCTGGGCCGTGCGCAAGGAGTTCATGCATCGCCACGGCGTCGAGTACGCGGGCGTCGACGAGCCGGCGCCGAAGGACGCGGCCGAACAGCAGGCGCAGGCGCGACACAACTTCGGGGTGGCGATGGGTGTTCTCCGCGCCAACACCGCGTTGGTTGACGCGATCAGCGACCGGCTGGTCGAAGTTGCCTCACTCGTGCCGGACAAGCTCGAGAGCTTCAACCTGGGCGGCCACGGCGCCGACATCTTCTCCGACCCACGCCTGACCAACGTCCACGGCTACCCACCCGAGATGTGGAAGGCGCCCGGCGAGAAGGCTCCCAACCGCGCTGCGCTGGCGACCTGGGGCTCGTGGGTCAACGCCTACGCCAAGCAGGAGTACGGGCGACCGCTCTTCATCGTCTGCTCGGCGGATCTGGCCGAGTCCACCAACATCGCGGGCTTCGCCAAGGACTTCGGCGAGATGCCGGGCTGGGGCTGGTACCAGCGCGACACGAACCCGCGCGGCGCGCTGCTGCCACAGCAGATCACCGAGTTCACGAACTCGGGCGTGTCGGTGGGGATCGCCACCGTCAACCTGGCGGATGACCCGATGACGGCCTTCAACGGGTTCTGGGCCGCCTGCTCGACGTACGGCTCCTTCTCGTACCTCAAATACGGACCGATGCGCCTCTTCAGCCAGCTCGCCCAGGACTCCGAGCTGAAGGTCGGCAAGGTCATCTGGGTAGCCGGGCACTCAGGCCCCGAGACGGCCGAGGACTCGCGAACGCACTTCGGCATCTACGAGACCGGCGTGACGCAGCTCTTCCCGGAGGGGCATGTCATCGACCTGCATCCGTGGGAGTACAACGAGGTGCCGGTCGTCCTGGCCGCAGCCCTGGCGACCGATGTCCCGATCATCGCGCTGCACCTGACCCGCCCGACGGTCGACATCCCCGACCGCGCGGCGCTCGGCATGGCCTCGCATTTCGACGCGGCGCGCGGCGCCTACCTGATCCGCGACGTGGCCCCCGGCACGCCGTCTGCCGGCACGGTCTACGTCCAGGGAACGGTCACCACCGCCAACGTGGTGAAGGCGCTGCCGGAGCTCGACCAGCGGGGCATCAACGTGCGGATCGTGGCCTGCATCTCGCCACAGCTCTTCCGGCGCCAGGACGCTGCCTACCGCGACGGCATCTGCTCCGCCACCGACAAGTGGAGCGGGATGGCCATCACCAACCGTGCCTTCAAGCTGATGACCGACTTCGTCGAGGGGCCCGTCGCGAAGGAATACTCCCTCTCGTCGGACTGGGACGACCGCTGGCGCACCGGCGGGACCGTCGACGAGGTGATGGACGAGGCCCACCTGGGGCCGGGGCACATCCTCGCGGCGATCGAGCGCTACGCGGCAGAGCGCGAACAGCGCCACGCGCGGCTCCAGGAGATCGTGGCCGGCGTGGAGCGACTAGGCTAGAGCGGCACATGAGCGAGTCACACGGGCACACGTACGAGCACCACCGGCCACGGCGTCCCTCGCACCTCGCCCGGCGCACGACCCCGCCCCCGGACCGGCCCGCACCGCCGAACCTGCGCTACCTGCTCTACGTGGGCGTGGCGCTGACCGCGGTGGTGGTGGCGCTGGCGGTGCCGTACATCATCGGCTACCTGATCCAGCTGGTGACCGGCTAGCAGGGCTCCCGCGCCTTACAAGCCTCGCTTGTACATCCGCACGTCGGCTCGTGAAATCGGTCGTCGCCGGGTACTCACGCGTCGTCCTACAACTGGGGCTAGTGCCACGACCCATTCCGGCGCCACATTGGGCTCGATTGACACGCCTACGCGTCCATGTACAACTGTGGCTTGTACCGACGCGTTCTCGCTCAGGCGCGGGCGGTCCAGACGAGCACCGAGTCGCCGGCGACCTTGACCCTGGGGCGGACCAGCGGCGGCAGGTCGATCGGGTAGGCCTGGGTGTCGCCCGCGTAGCCACTTCCCTGGGACCAGCCCGCGGTTCCGTTGGCCAGCTCCCCGGACAGGTTGAAGCTCGCGCCGTGGCAGGGGCAGCGAAGGTCCTGCCACTCCTCCCGATAGGCGAGGGTGCAGCCCATGTGCGTGCAGACCGAGCTGAGCGCGCGGATCGTGCCTGCGTCGTTGACCACGTAGCCATCGAAGGCGATCGTGGAGAAGCGGACCGCGGCGCCATGCGGCAGGTCGGCGAGCGACGCCACTGCCACCCATTCGCCGTCGCGCACCAGCGGACGGCCGTTGCCGGTGAGCGGAGGCGGCCCCGACGGTCGCAGGATCGAGATCGCGCCGGCGCCCGCGGCAAGCCCCGCTGCGGCTCCGAGACCGACCCGCAACAGGTCGCGACGCGTCAGCCGGACCTTGTGGAACGGCGTGCCCGCAGGCAGCGACCAGCCCTGGACCGAGGTGATCCCCGCATCGGCGTCGCGCATCCGCAGGCGCAGCTGCTCGACGAAGGCAGGGTCGGGCTGCCCGCGCTCCGGCTCGGCGGCAGCGGCCAGCTCCGCCGCGAGGCGGGCGAGCGGCGCCTCATCGTCGACCATCCCGTCCGGGGCGGGTCGTCCGCCCTCCAGGAGGGTATCGATGAACTGGTCCAGCGCGTCTTCGCGGTCGTCAGCCATCGGCTTCCACCAGGAGGGCGGCCTTGCGCAGGGCACGGTACTGCAGGACCTTTGCGTTGCCGTGGCTGATCCCGAGCTTGCTCGCGGTCTCGGCGACCGACAGGCGGTGCAGGAAGCGAAGCTCCAGCACCTTGGCGTACTGGTCGGGTAGGCGCTTCAGGAGGCCTCGGACCGCGGTGGCGGCGCGATCGGCATCCGCGTCCGCATGTGGATCGGGTTGCGGCATGACCGGCTCCCAGGCGGCGGCCACCTGCTCGACGCCAACCTGCGGCAGGCGGTAGAAGGCGCGCCAGTAATCGGCGATCGCGTTCTGGGCCACGCGGTACAGCCAGGCGGAGATCTGGGGCGCAGGACGGTCGAGGTCAAGCTGCTCGACGGCCCGCATGAAGACCTGGCCGGTCAGGTCCTCGGCATCCGGACGATTGCCGACGCGGGCGTACACGAACCGATGGATGGCGGTCACGTGCGTGTCGTAAATCGCCTCGAATCGGGCGTGGGTCCTCGCGTCGTGGTTAGCCGTAGCCATTCAACTCCGATACGCCGCGGGTTACGCGGCTAGGCGTCGCGCGGCCTGAGCGGGGCGAGCAGTGCCGCGATCTCCTCGAGGAAGATGGCATCGGTCTGGTCGTAGGCGGCCAGATCGGACCCGTCGATGTCGATCTCGCCGGCGACCTGGCCATCGGCGAAGATCGGCACCACGATCTCGCTGCGGGTGGTGCTGAAGCAGGCGAGGTAGCGCGGGTCGGCGTTCACGTCCGCCACGATCTCCGTCTGGCCCGATGCGGCCGCCGCGCCGCAGATCCCGACCCCCACCGGGATGCGGGTGTGCTCCGTCGCCTCCGGACCGATCCAGGGGCCCAGTACCAGCTCGGTCCCGGTCCCGTCGAGCCAGTAGATCCCGACCCAGTCGTAATGCGCAAAGCGGTCATGGAGCAGCTCCACGGCTCGCTGGGCAGCGGCCTCGGTGCCGGGCGCCTCGGCGATCGCGGTGCGGATCAGGTTGAGGGCGTCGCCGTGCTCGACGGGCCGGTCCTCGGCAACGGCGTGACTCATTGGTTGGGTGCCCAGCGATCCGCCCAGCGGTCGATCCCCACGATCGCCTTCCGCAGGTCGGATCCCTTGGTGGTGAGGGAGTACTCGACCCAGGGGGGCACCTCGGAGACCATCGTGCGGTCCACCAGGCCCTCGTCCTCGAGCAGCTTCAGGCGCTGCGAGAGGGTGGCCGAGTTGGCTCCCCCGAGGGCGTCCTGCAGCTCGCAGAAGCGCTGGGTCCGATCGCCGAGCACGCGGACGATGCGCATCACCCACTTCTGTCCCAGGACGTTCAGGGCTGCCGTGGCGGCGCATTCGCTGCGGAGGGCAGCTGCCCGTCGCTCAGCCCTGGAGCGGTGCGGCGCCCGAGGCGACGACCCGTTCGACGGCGCAGCGTGCGGGGCGGGGTCCATCATCAGGCGGCGGACGATAGCACCGCCCCCCGGCAGGCGCAATCGCGGCCGGGTGACGCTCGACCTTGACGCTCCAACGCATGGGCCGCCATCCTCCCCGGCATGGATCGGTGCCTGCCCTGACCACGCGCCGATGGGTTGCCCGGATCAGCGCCGTAGTCATCCTGCTGTCGCTCCTGGCGATGCGTGGCGGCGGGCCGGGCACTGAGCCCGCCAGCGAGACCCCCAACCCGCTTGCCGGTCTCCCTCGAGGGTGCATGGTCACGCCCAACGCGGTGCCCAAGGTGACGATCGAGATTGCCGGTCGCGCGTTCGGCGAACCGGTCACGGTCGAGGCTGGTGCTGCGGTCGCGTTCGTGAACCGAGACGACACCAGTCACACCGTCACGGAGGGGATCGCCGGCCACGCCAACTACG
>DATJIJ010000143.1:0-9477 GCA_035493355.1 Candidatus Methylomirabilota bacterium | reverse complement strand
ATGGTGCGTCGCTGGGCGGCGACCTCATCGGCGTCGATGCGGGCACCCATCTGCTCGCCGATCAGGACGAACTCGTCGGCGTAGGTTACATCATCAAGATCGCCCAGATCGACGGTGATGCCATCCATGCTCACGGCCCCGACGACCGGACGGCGGACGCCGCGGACCAGGACCCAGCCGTTGTTGGCGTGCGCCCGAGGCCACCCGTCGCCGTAGCCGATGCCGAGCGTCGCGATTCGGGTCGCGCGCTCAGCACGGAAGCGGAGCCCGTAGCCGATCGCCTCTCCGGCGGCCAGCGGGAAGATGCGGAGTGGTAGCGCGTGCAGCGACAGGACCGGCTTCAGGCCGGGGTCGCGGTCGGCCGCCCAGCCGGGGACCATGCCATACAGGCCGAGGCCCGGCCGAATCGCATCGCCGAAGGTGCCGTTGCCGGCCAGCACGCCGCCGGTGGCCGCCATGTGTACGAGTCCCGGGTCTACCCCGGACGAACGCATCGCGTCGAGTGCCTGCGCCAGGCGCAGCACCTGCACGTCGGTGTAGGCCTCGTCCTCGCCCGGGACCGCCAGGTGGCTGAAGGTGCCCGCCAGGCGCAGGTGTGGGCTGCGTACGATCCGCAGCGCGAGCTCGACCGCGAGGCCTGGCTCGCTCCCCTGCCGGCCGAGGCCGGAGTCGATCTTGAGCTGGACCGATGCCCGATGACCCGCTGCGGCGGCGGCACGCTCGATCAGCTCGATCCCCGCTGCGTCGTAGACCACCGGCTCCAGCTCGGCGGCGACCGCACGCTCGGCCTCGGGAGCTCCCAGCGCCCAGAGGACGAGGATCGGGGCGGTGATCCCTGCCTCCCGCAGCGCGAGCCCCTCCCCGAGCGTCGCCACCGCGAGGCGCTCGACGCCCTCGGCGAGCAGCGTCCGGGCCACCTCGATCGCCCCGTGGCCGTAGGCGTTGGCCTTGATCACCGCGATCACGCTGCATTCATCGCCGGCGAGGCGTCGCAGGCTGGCCAGGTTGTGCGTCAGCGCCTCGTGGTCGACCTCGATCCAGGCCCGATGCGGGCTTCGCCCGGCGGGGAGGTTCATCCGCTCGTCCCGCCGCGCAGCTGCTGAATTGCGGTGGGGAGGAGGTTGGCGATGTCGCGCGCCACGACCCCGGCCTGGCCGATCCGATCCTCCGCCAGCAGCCCGGCCGCGCCATGCACCGCCACGCCGCAGCCGGCCGCGTCGAAAGGCTCGAGCCCGGCGGCCAGGAACGCGCCGATCGCACCGGCCAGGACGTCGCCGCTCCCCGCGGTGGCGAGTGCGGGGGTCGCGATATCGGATCGGACGACGTCGCCGGTCGGCGACGCGACGACGGTGTGGGCGCCTTTCAGGACGACGACCTGGCCCCAACGTGCCGCCGCATCGCGCGCCGCCGCTGCCCGTTGCGTGTCGTCGTCAGGGATCGTCTGCCCCTCCGGCAGCCGCATCAGGCGGGCGAACTCGCCGGCATGGGGCGTCAGGACCAGCGGGGCGCGAAGTGGCTGCCACCACTTCTGCACAGCCGCCAGGGCGCTTAACCCGTCCGCGTCGACCACTGCCGGAAGCCGGAGCTCGCCGATGAAGCTCCGAGCGCGGCGGAGGGTCGCTGGCTGCCGGCCCAGCCCGGGTCCAACCACGAATGCCTGGTAGCCGGCCGCCTCCGTCGTGAGCTGGCGCCAGCCGGCCGGGGCGGTGAGGCCGGGGGCCTCCTCGACCAGGAGCATCGAGGTCAGCTCCGGGACGAGCCCCATGAGGCGAGTCGCGACCGCCTCCGGAGCGGCGAGGCAGGCCAGGCCGACCCCGGCGCGGATGGCGCCGAGCCCCGTGAGGAGCGCTGCGCCGGCGTACTCGAGCGACCCGGCCACGATGAGCAGCCGACCGAAGGTGCCTTTGTGAGCATGGGGCGGTCGCGGCGGAAGGCGTTTGGCGACCCAGCCCTGGGTCAGGGCGACGAATGCCATCGCGCTAAGCGTCCGGGGCGACGTGCGCGACCGCCACGGCTACCGCCATGTGTCGCTCGTGGGAGATGCTCACCGTGACGTCCTCGAGCCCCATTGCCGCTGCGCGAGCGGCCGCGCGGGCGTGGAGCCGCACCTGCGGGGCACCGGCCCAGTTGGGGAGGATCTCGATCTCGCGCCACCCGACGCCACGGACGCCGAGCCCAAGCACCTTGCTGATCGCCTCCTTGGCGGCCCAGCGGCCGGCGATGCGCTCCGCCTTCGCGCCGCAGTAGCGTGCCTCGCCCTCGGTCAGGACGCGCTCGCGAAAGCGATCCGGGAAGCGGCCGAGGGTCGCGATGATGCGATCGATGTCGATCAGGTCGACGCCAATCTCGTGGCGGCTCATCGAGGCGAGGTCGAGGTGGCTATTCGACCGTGACCGACTTCGCCAGGTTCCGCGGCTGGTCGACGTCCGTGCCGCGGGCCACCGCCACCTCGTAGGCGAGCAGCTGGAGCGGCACGATCGCGATCACCGGTGACATCTCCTCCGGCGTCTCCGGGACGTAGAGGACGTCCTGCGCATATCGATCGATCGTCTCATCCCCCACCGTCGCGACCGCGACCACCGGCGCCTGCCGGGCGTGCACCTCGGCGACGTTGCTCACGACCTTGTCGTAGGTGGCGCTCTTCGTGGCGATCGCCACCAATGGCGTCTGCGGGTCGAGCAGGGCGATCGGTCCATGCTTCAGCTCGCCGGCGGCGTAGCCCTCGGCGTGGACATAGGAGAGCTCCTTGAGCTTCAAGGCCCCCTCCATCGCAACCGGGAAGCCGAGCGCGCGACCGACGAACATCACGTCGCGCACGGCGCCCCAGCGCTGGGCGAGCTTCTTGACCTGCGGAGCGAGCCTGAGGACCTCGGCCGCCTGCCCGGGGAGGTCGCGGAGGGCGAGGCCGAAGGAGCGTCGTCGCCGGTCGCTCAGCGTCCCGCGGAGCCTGGCAAGGTGCAGCGCAATCATCTCGAGGACGACCACCTGGGTGACGAACGCCTTGGTCGACGCCACCGCTACCTCGGGGCCGGCCTGGAGGTAGCAGACGGCGTCCGCCTCGCGGGTCAGCGCACTGCCGACCACGTTGGTGACGACCACGATCACCGCCCCGCGCTCGGAGGCGAGCTTCTGCGGGGCGAGGGTGTCGGCGGTCTCGCCCGACTGGCTCACGCTGATGACGAGAGTGCGGTCGTCGATCGGCGGTGGCGAGTACCGCATCTCGGAGCCGATCTGGCCGTTCGCCGGGAGCCCCGCCCAGCTCTGGATGAGGTGCGCCCCCACCTCTCCCGCGTAGCGGGCCGTCCCGCAGCCAACCACGTACACCCGCTCGACCCTCCGCAGCTTCTCCTCGATCGCGTCGAGCTCGGGCAGGGTCACGTTGCCGGCCTCGTCGACGCGGCCGCGGAGCGCCTCGCCGATGGCGTGGGGCTGCTCGTAGATCTCCTTCAGGGTGAAGTGCGGGAATCCGTCCTTCTCGGCCGCGGCGATGTTCCATCGGATCTTCGTGACGGCACGGTCGACCTGCACGCCGTCCATGCCGATGATCGTGACTCCCTCGGACGTCACGTCGGCGATGTCGCCCTCGTGGAGGATGACCATGTTCTTGGTGTGCTCCAGGATCGCCGGCACGTCGCTCGCCAGGAATCCTTCTCCGTCCCCGAGCCCCACGATGAGCGGCACGTTCATGCGCGCACCGACGATCCGGTTGGGGTGGTCGAGGTGCATCACGCCGATGGCGTACGCGCCGCGCACCTCGTTCAGGGCATCGCGCACGGCCTCGACGAGGTCGCCGCTGTAGCGCTCCTCGATCAGGTGCGCGAGGACCTCGGTGTCGGTTTCGGAGGTGAACCGGTGACCGCCGGCCTGCAGGCGATCCTTGATCTCGGCGTAGTTCTCGATGATCCCGTTGTGGATCAGCGCGAGCCGGCCGCTGCAGTCCCGGTGCGGGTGGGCGTTGGCGTCGTTGGGGCGGCCATGGGTCGCCCAGCGCGTGTGCGCGATGCCCGGGTGCCCGGCCGGCGCGCTGCCGTTCAGGTGGTCGGTCAGGTTGGAGAGCTTGCCGGCCTTCTTCTCGACGAAGACCTCGCCGGCATCGGTGATCACCGCCAACCCGGCAGAGTCATAGCCGCGGTACTCGAGGCGGCGGAGCCCTTCGAGCAGGATCGGCGCCGCGTCACGCGGGCCGACGTACCCCACGATGCCGCACATGGCTGCGCTGGCTCCTAGTTCAGTCGCGCGCGGGCGAGCTCGGAGAGCTCCCGCGCAATCTGGTTGATCTCGTCAGCGTCCTCGCCCTCGACCATGATCCGGATCTTTGGCTCCGTCCCGGAGGGCCGCACCAGGATCCGTCCACGCGCGCCGAGACGGGCGTCGGCCTCTGCCACCGCGAGGGCGAACTCCGGATCGACCTCCCACTGGTCCCGGTGGCGGACGGCCGAGTTTATCACCACCTGCGGCAGCAGCCGGATCTGGGAGGCAGCCTCGGCGAGCGTCGCGCCGGTGCGGCGCAGCGTTCGGACGAGCTGGATGCCGGTCAGGATCCCGTCCCCCGTGTTCGAGACGTCACGGAAGATGATATGGCCCGACTGCTCCCCGCCAAGCCTTGCGTCGGTGCGCTCCATCGCTTCAAACACATGTCGATCGCCAACCGGGGTGCGGACCACGCGGCCGCCCGCGGCGCTGATGGCCCGGTCGAGGCCGCCGTTGCTCATCACGGTCGTCACCAGGATCTTGTTCCGGAGCGTCCCCTCGGCCAGCTGGGCCAGGGCACAGATCCCCATCACCCCGTCGCCGTCCACGATTGCTCCTCGCCCGTCGACCGCGATGAGCCGGTCCGCGTCGCCATCAAACGCCATCCCCATCTCGAGCCCACCGGCCGCGACCGCGGCGGCGAGGGCTTCAGGGTGGGTCGAGCCGGCGCCCAGGTTGATGTTCGTCCCGTCGGGCGAGGCGGCAAGGACCGTCACCTCCGCCCCGAGGTCGCGGAAGAGGTCGGGTGCGATGGCTGCCGCCGAGCCGTTGGCGCAGTCGATCCCGATCCGCATCCCGCGCAGGAGATCGCCGGCCTGGGCCAACAGCAATGCGCGGTACGCCCCGACGGGCCCCGGGTCATGGGTGATCCGCCCGATCTTCGCATTCGGCATCCCCGGCAGCGACTCGGCCTGGAAGATGAGCCGCTCGAGCTCCTCCTCCACCTCGTCGTCGATCTTCCGCCCGCCTGAGAGCACCTTCAGCCCGTTGTCCTCAGCCGGGTTGTGGGATGCCGAGACCATGATCCCGGCGGCGAACTCACCGCTCGCCGCGGCATGCGCCAGGCACGGGGTGGTCACGACACCAAGCTGGATGGCGTCCGCGCCGACCGATGCGAGGCCGGCCGAGACCGCCGCGACGAGCATGTCGCCGGATCGACGGGTGTCCTGGCCGATCACCACTCGCTGCCCGAATGCCTCGAGCAGGTGGCCGACGGCACGGCCCAGGTCGTAGGCGAGCGTCGGCGTCAGGTCCACATTGGCGACGCCGCGGATGCCGTCCGTTCCGAAGAGTCGACCCATCAGGGCGCCGGCGTCGCCGGCGGCACGATCGTGACGGTGACCGAGATCGGCGACAGCGTGACAAGCGTCACCCCATCGGGAAGTGTCACGGTCGGCTGGACGAGGTGGTCCCCCGGCCCCAGTCCCGTCACGTTGAGTACTGCGGTCAGGTCCGCAGGGTCGAGTGCGTCGAGATGCGAGACGGTGCCGCTGACCGTTGCGGCCACCTGCCCGATCCGGGGCAGGCACGCGCTCCCGGCTGGGGCTCCGCTACAGACCACCCCGAGCACGAGCGTGCGGGTGGCGACCGTCTCCCGAATCTGCACGATGACCGTCGGCTCCGACGCCGACGGATCGGCAAGGCGAGCCCCGTCGGGGAGGACGAGGGTGCCCGTCGCGCGAAGGGTTGCGTTGCTGCCGGCCAGGCTGATCGGCTCGGTCAGGATCTCGGCGATCGCCGCCAGCACCTCCGGGGAGCCTCGCAGCGTGACGACCGAGGGTTCGGCAGTCACCGTGCCGACCTCGAAGCCGGCTGCCGGAGCGCCGGTCAACAGCGGACGGATCGGAACGGTGCGGCTCGTCTCGACCGTGCTCACGTCGATCTGGACGCGCACGGTCGAGGGATCCAGCTCCACCGACTCGACCCTCCGGCCGTCGATGTCGACGGGGACGAGGTCGACCAGGCCGCAGCAGTCGATCCCCGAGGGATCGATGCGCACGGTGGCGAGCGCTCTGTCCACCCGGTCGAGGAGGCTTCGCGGTCCGCTGGCGGTGACTCGCTGGGCGCTGAGCTGTGGCGTGCCGATCTCCAGGCCGTTCGGCACGACGCCCGAGTCGACTGCGACGCGGACTTGCGCCTGGTCGAGCCGATCGATCGCCACCGAGACGGTGCGCGGCGTGAACGAGAGCACCTCGATGCCGTCGCTGAGCGCCCGGACGGTGACCTTCAGCGACTGCACCTGCGGGGCCTGGGACATGTCGTAGGTCGCGAGGTCGATCGTGACGGCGAAGGAGTCGGTGGTGACGTTCACCGGCGGTTCCGTGGCGCTGCGGTACCGGATATCGACCGTTCCGAGCTGCTGGGTGAGGAGGTAGGTGCCCTCCGGCTGGGAGAGTGCTGTCACCGACACCCCCGGGAAGGTCGTCTCGCTGAAGGAGCCGGAGAAGACGAGACCGGTGTAGAGCACCGTCGCCAGGGCAACCGCACCCAGCTTCAGGGCCCAGTTGCGGAACAGCCAGGCCATCTAGACGCGCTTCGAGCCGGGCGCGGCGGCGGCGGGCTCGGGAGGCTCGCCAGCGCCGGCGGCAATCATCGGCTTCTCATCGCCCGCCACCTTGACGACCCGGGCGTCCGGATCGATGGGCGGCTCGGCCTCGGCACCCTCCATCCCCCAGCGGCCTTCCAGCGAGCGGCGCAGGAGCGGGGCCTGGCGACGCGGAGCCTGCGGCCGGATGAGGTTGAGGATCCGTCGTCGCAGCTGCTCCTCGGTCAGGTTCCGCTCGATCCGCCCGCGCATCACGAGCGAGATGGACCCCGTCTCCTCGGAGACAACGATCACGATCGCGTCCGACTGCTCGCTGATGCCGATGGCGGCCCGATGCCGGGTCCCGTACCGCTCCGAGTCGAGCACGTTCTGCGAGAGGGGCAGGAGCACGCCCGCCGCCAGGATGCGGTCGCCGGAGACGATCACCGCCCCATCGTGCAGCGCCGTCCCGTGGTAGAAGAGCGTCGCCAGGAGCTCGGCACGAAGGTCCGCGTGCAGGAGGACGCCTGACTCGGCGGCGAGGTCGGCGAGCCCGGTCTCGCGTTCCAGCACGATCAGGGCGCCGTGCCGGGAGCCCGCCAGCAGGCGCGCCGCGCGGCTGATCTCGCGCGCCACGCGCTCGGCCTCGGCGTTGTCGCTGCTGACGAAGAACCGGTTGAACGACCCGAAGCGGCCGATCTGCTCGAGTGCGCGCCGCAGCTCGGGCTGGAAGACGACCACGATCGCGAAGAGGCCAACCACGGCGCCGGTCTGGAGGAGGGTCGACAGCAGCCGAAGGTGCACGGCCTCGGCGACGAGGTACACCAGGTAGAGGATCGATAGGCCGATGACGATCCGCACCGCCCGCGTGCCGCGGATCAGGATGAAGACCCAGTAGATGACGAACGCGACCAGCAGGATGTCGACGACCGACGTCCAGCTTTGGAAATAGAGCTTGAAGAAGTCAGAAATGGCGTCGAACAAGGCAGCCGATGATACCAAAGGGCCCCGGACCCCCCTCCGTGGCCACTCGGCGGGCCCTTGCTAGCGCTTGGTGTACTGCGGCGCCTTGCGAGCTCGCTTCAGCCCGTACTTCTTCCGCTCCTTCGCACGCGGATCGCGCGTCAGGAGCCCTGCGCCACGGAGCGCGCTGCGAGCGTCAGGGTGAGCGCTGAGCAGCGCTCGGGCGATCCCATGCCGGATCGCTCCCGCCTGGCCCGAGAAGCCGCCGCCTGCGACCAGGACGCTGGCCGAGTAGCGGCCCTCCGTCTCGGTGACGCGGAACGGCAGGCGCAGCGTCGCCAGGCCGGGCGTTCCACCGAAGTAGTCGGCGGCGTCCTTGCCGTTGACGATGATGCTTCCGTCGCCGGGCAGCAGCCGCACGCGCGCGACAGCCTCCTTGCGTCGGCCCGTTCCGTAGACGTAGCTGGTGCTCACCGGTGCATTCCTCCTACAGCTCGGCAGCCGTCGGCTGCTGAGCCTGATGGCGGTGCTCCGGCCCGCGGTAGACATGGAGCTTCTTGAACATCGCCCGGCCGAGACGGTTCTGCGGCAGCATCCCCTTCACGGCGCGCTCGATGACGATCTCCGGCTTGCGCGCCATGAGCGCCTCGAGGCTCTCCTCGCGCAGACCGCCGGGATACCCGGAGTGGCGGTAGTACGACTTCTGGATCAGCTTGTTGCCGGTCACCTTGATCTTCGCGGCGTTGATCACCACGACGTGATCCCCCGTGTCGAGGTGCGGGGAGTAGATCGGCTTGTGCTTCCCCTCGAGCAGCGTGGCGATGCGCGTGGCGAGGCGACCCAGCGTCTGGTCGGTGGCGTCCACCACGAACCAGCTCCGCTCGATCTCGCTCGCCTTGACTGCGTACGTTGTCACGTTGCCTTCTTCCTCGATCCCGTTGTCGCTGACGCCGTATTCGAATAGATGACCCGCTCGAGGGTGAGCCCGCGCGCCGGTGCCGCGCGTCCATGCAGGACCCGCTCACCCGCGTCGAGCAGCCCGGCGACCGATCCGGGTGCCAGCCTCCCGCGCCCAGCCTCCAGCAGGAGGGCGACGATGCTGCGCACCATCCGCCTGAGGAACGCGTTGGCCGTGACCCGGACCTCCACCGAGGTTCCGCGCTGCACGACCGTCACCTCCCGCAGGTGGCGCACGGTTCGACCCTCTGCGTCGCTTCCCAGGGCGGCGAAGTCTCGCTCCCCGATGAGCTCCGCCGCCACGGCCCGCATGGCCGCGACGTCGAGCCGATCGCCGATCTCGAGCGTCCGATGCCGGTCCACCGGTCGCTTGTCCCCCGCCATCCTGATGCGATAGCGGTAGACGCGCGACCGAGCGTCGCGCCGCGGGTCGAAACCCGCGGACGCTGGGCGGAGCGACCGCAGTGCCAGGTCCGGCGGCAGCGTGGCGTTCAGCCGTCGCCGCAGCTCCGGCCATCCGATCCCCTCGCCGCGTGAGCGGCGAGCGAGGCAGAAGGCCGCGACCTGGCCGGTGGCGTGCACCCCGGCATCGGTTCGCCCGGCGAACCGGACTCTCGTCCGCTCGCCGGTCAGTCTGTTAAGCGCCTCCTCCAGCTCCCCCTGCACCGTCCGCACGTGCGGCTGGTACTGGGAGCCGGCGAAGTCGGTTCCGTCGTACTCGATCACCGCCCGTGCACATCGTCGTCCAGTGGGTGGCATCGGTCCGTCTTCCATTGTCCGCC
>DATJIJ010000142.1:0-6476 GCA_035493355.1 Candidatus Methylomirabilota bacterium | reverse complement strand
GGCTCGTCGAGGTGTGGCTGGATCGGTGCGCGGGGTCCGAGCGCCGCGACTCCCAGCGCAACGACGAGGAAGACGAAGGCCATCGCAAAACCCCCGGCGAGCGGGAGCATGCCAAGGTTGGGCGCGATCGCACCGGCGGGCGCCACCAGGTTTGGGCCGACCACGGCGCCGATGGTGCTGCCCCACACCACGAACCCCAGAGCTCCCGCGCGACGTTCGACCGGGTAGAGGTCGGCGGCTGCGTACCGGCTCAGGTTCAGGGCAGCGTTGCCAAATCCGACCAGTGCCGAGGAGACCAGGAGGAGGATCAGCGAGGCCGCCATCACGGCGAGAATCGCGAGAGCGCCTCCCACCACGGCCACACCGAGACCCATGACGATCCCCGCTCGGCGGCCGCGCCTGGCCATGACCGAGGAGAGCAGCGAGGCCGCCAACGCCGTGCCTGCCACGGCAATCGCGCTTGGCCAACCGCTCGAGCCGGCGGACCCGGTCATCTCGGGTGCCGCGATTGAGGCGACCGTGAAGGTGGCGATGTAGGCGATGCTGGTCAGCGCCACCGCGGTGAAGTAGGTGGCGAGCGCGCGGGAACGGTGGCGCTCGATCTCGGGGGTCGCGGGCGGGAGCATCGCGCGGATGATAGCGGCGCCTGCGCGAGCCGCTGGGGCATGATCCCCGACGTGCATCTGGCGATTCCCACCGTCGAGACCGAGCGGCTGAGCCTGCGGCCCTTTCACGAGGCCGACGTCGCGGCGCTCCATGAGCTCCTGCAGGACCCCGATGTCGTCCGATTTGTCGGCGACCGGCGCGTGCCGACGCTCCAGGAGACGTGGCGTGCGGTCGCCGGCTGGCTCGGCCACTGGGCGATGCGCGACTACGGCCAGTGGGCGATCGAGGAGCGCAGCAGTGGCCGCTTTGTCGGACGTGCCGGGATCATCAACCCGGCGGAATGGCCAGGTCCCGAGGTCGGCTATCTGCTCGGGCGTGAATGGTGGGGACGCGGCTACGCGACCGAGGCAGCCGGAGCAGCGATGCGCTGGGGCTTTCGCGAGCTCGGCTTCGACGACCTGATCAGCCTCATCGACCCCAATAACACGGCATCCATCGCCGTGGCGACTCGACTCGGCGAGAAGCTCCGAGGCGATACAACGCTGTTGGGCGTCCCCGTCCTGGTGTACGGCATCAGCCGCGACGAGTGGGAGGTCGGGCAGGCATGAGCGGGGAGCCGACCACGCCCGGCGGGCGCCTTGGGGCGCTGGCAGAGCCACAGTTCCGACTCCTCTGGATCGGGCAGACCGCGTCGGCTGCCGGCGACGCGCTGATCTTCGTGGCGGTCGCGTTCGCCGTGCTCCAGGTCGGTGGCTCGGCAGCTGACCTGGGCATCGTCTTCGCGGCCTTTACGGTCTCGAACGTCGCCCTGGTGCTGGCCGGCGGCGTATGGGCCGATCGCCTGCCGCGCCAGTCGGTGATGGTCGTGTGCGACGTGGTGCGGGCCATCGCCGAGGTCGTCATGGCGATCCTGCTCCTGAGCGGGACGGCGCAGGTCTGGCACATCGCAGTGGGTGCGGCGACCATCGGCGGCGCGAGCGCCTTCTTCGGGCCGGCGAGCCAGGGATTGATCCCACAGACCGTCAGCGCCGGACGCCTCCAGCAGGCCAACGCCCTGATTGGGCTTTCGCGGAACTCGACGCGGATCTTCGGACCGCCAATTTCAGGGCTGCTGATCGCCTTCTCCAGCACCGGGGTCGTATTCCTGATCGACTCCGTCACGTTCCTCATCAGTGCCGTTTCGCTGCTGATGCTGCGGCCGACCCCGGCGCCGCCCAGGCCGACGGAGCCCCAGCCGTTCCTGGCCGAGCTGGCCGCCGGCTGGCGCGAGGTGACAGCGCGCCCGTGGATCGTGGCTGCCATCTGCACCTTTGCCATCAGCAACCTGGCCGCGGCGCCATTCCTGATCCTCGGCCCCGTCGTCGCCGAGCAGCACCTGGGGGGCGCGGCGGCATGGGGCTTCGTCCTCACGGGCGGCGGCATCGGCGGGGTCATCGGCGGCCTCCTGGCGCTGCGATGGCGCCCCAGTCGCCCCCTGATGTCCGGGTTCATGGTGATGGGCGCGGTGTCGCTCCCACCGCTGGCGCTGATCGCGCCGCTGCCGATCGTCCTGATCGCGGCCAGCTCCCTCCTGTCAGTGGTGGCCATCGAGCTCGCCAACACCTGGTGGTTCACGATGCTCCAGCAGCACGTCCCGGACCACGCCAGGTCGCGGGTCAGCAGCTACGACTGGCTTGTCTCGCTTGTCTTCCAACCGCTCGGCTTCCTCCTCGCCGGGCCGCTGGCGGCCTGGATCGGGCTGACCGCGACGCTGGTTGGAGCAGCGGTCATCGGGCTGCTCGCCAATTACGGGGTGCTGCTGGTGCGTGCCGTCCGCGACGTGCGCTGGGTGTCGGAGGTCGAAGCAGCGGCCTAGGGTCCGGCGAGCGCTTCGAGCACGGGCAGATGCTCGGTCGTGCCGTCTGGTGCAACAGGGATCACCGCCACGTGGTCGGCGCCGGCGGCGACGAGTTCCGCGACGCGGCTGCGCAGGGCTTCGACATCGCCGTGGGCGACCATCGCATCGACGAGCCGGTCGCTGCCCGGCTTCTCCCAGTCGGCCGGGTCGAAGCCCTGCTCCGCCCAGCAGGCCTGGTAGGCCGGGGTGCGCAGGTAGGGTCCCAAATAGGCGCGAGCCGCCTCGCGTGCGGCCGTCGGATCGGTCTCCAGCACGGCCGGCATCGACACCGCCAGGATCGGGCGCCGATCCGCGTTGGCGGCATCGAGCACGCCTCGCGTCCAAGCCACGCGTGCGGGCGTGACGAGGTACGGGAAGGCGCCATCGGCATCGGTGGCGGCCAGGGTAAGCATCCGCTCGCGGAGGGCCGCGATCAGGACGGGCGGGTCGCTGGCCGCCTCCGCCGGAGGTCCGCGGTAGGTGGCGGCGCGGTAGGCAGCCAGGTACTCGCGCATGCGGGTCAGCGGCCGGTCGTAGGTGTGGCCGCGCAGCTTCTCCGCGAGGTGCGGATGCGAGATGCCCAGGCCCAGCACGAAGCGGCCGCCGGTCGCCTCGTGCAGCGTCTGCGCCGCCATGCGAGTCGTCTGGGCGTCGTGACCCCAGATCCCCACGATGCTGGTCCCGAGGCGGATCTCGCTAGTCTCCCCCGCCAAAAGGCCGAGCAGCGTGAACGGCTCGCGACCGACGGTCTCGGGGACCCAAAGGGTTTCGTAGCCGAGCTCGTCCACGCGTCGCGCGTAGGCGCGCGCACCTTCGATCGGGAGCGAGTCGAGGTGTCCCCAGGCGCCCAGGCGGCCAAGGTCCACGCTGCTCACTCCTCGGCCCCGAAGCGGTAGCGCAGGAAGAGCTCGTCGTCCGACCGATGGATGCTCACCAGCTGCGCCTCTCGCGGATGCTCGGCGAAGGGTGAGTTCGGGGCCGGGGCGATCATCGGCAGCGCGTCGTTGGCAAGGAGCCGGGCGCCGATCGTCCAGTACAGCTCGTCGAATGCCCCGGCCGCCAGGAAGGCCGCGTTCGTAGTGGGGCCGCCCTCGAGGAGCAGCGAACGAACGCCGCGTGCGGCCAGCTGCGCCAGGACCCAGTCGGGGTCGGGCCGATCGGTCGGGGCAACGAGCAACTCGGTCCCGGGCGGCTCGCCCACCGCGGGTCCGCCACCGACCACCAGGATCCGCGGCTGATCGTCGTGGGTGAACCAGCGTCGATCCGTCGGCACCGGGTCAACACCCGCGATGACCACGGCCGTGGGCTGCGGCGAACGCCCAGCCGCCAGCCTGCGCGCGGCCAGGTCGGCGGGCAGATGCGAGTAAAAGTCGTCTGCGCGCAGCGTTCCGACGCCACTGGCCACCGCGTCGAAGGGGACTCGCAGCAGCTGGAGGAGGCGTCGGTCCGCTCGACCGGAGAGCCCCTCGGCCCGGCCACCAAGCTGCGCCCGCCCATCGATGCTCGTCACCATGTTCACGCCCACGAAGGGGCGACCCGCGGATGCGGGCGGCAGGGCGAAGTCGGCGAAGGCCTCGTCGAGGTCGAGGTCGGCGGCGGGATCGGGCCAGAGGCGGTCGACGCGGAAGGCTGGCATGCGCCGATGGTACCCGCCGCTCAGTCGAAGATGCGCTCCAGGTGCCAGGTGCCACGCATCTCGTCGAGGTAGACGGTGCAGAGCAGCCCATCGCGGGTGACGAGCTTGAAGTACGAACGCGCCGTCGGCTCGCGCCACCAGTCGTCGTCCACCCTCCATCGATTGCAGATGCCCACCTCGCCATGCGTCTCACCGTCCAGGCGGAGGCGGAGCGGGATGCCGGCGGCATCGGTCTCGACCTGGATGAGGGGATGGTCGAGGTAGAGGCGCGTCACAGCTTCACCAGGCTGGACCGATGTTCGGGCAGCGACGCGCTCGGCCGGTCGTGGCTGGCCCGCCACAGGCGTCCCTCCCCGAAGCGCATCGTCAGCCGTTCCAGCGACCAGCGCAGTTCCTCCCAGCGCCCGACCCGTGCCTCGAAAGCCGGTAGCTGCCGTGCTGTTGGATCCGCGAGCCGGTCGAAGGCAAGGCCGATGGCGACGATCCGCGGCTCCTCCTCGGTTGCCTGCCGGGCCCGGGTGGCCTGCTCCAGGCGACCGATGAGCAGCCGCGCGATCCAGTCCGGCTCGAGCGCCGGCTCGGGGAAGGCCAGCTCCACGCTGAGCTTTGGAGCGTCCTCGAGGCGCAGGCTGAGGCTTGCCCGACCCGGCGCCAGGTGACGTGCCCGCAGCGTGTCGCATAGCTCACTGGTGAGGCGGCGCAGGGCCAGGGCGATCTCGGTGATCCCCTCCGCCGGCGGCTCGAAGGTGGCGTGGGCAGCATGCCGCTCCGGGCGTTTGCGCGGGACGAGGGGCCGCGGGTCGTGGCCGCGGGCGAGCTGCTGGAGCCGCTCGCCGGCCTCCCCGAACTGGGCCCCGACCGCGGAGCGCGGGAGCGTGGCCAGCTGCCCCATGTCGGTCAGCCCGAAGAGCGCGAAGCGGGCGCGCGTGGCCGGGTCGGCGGGGAGCAGGTCGAGGGAGAGCGGCGCGAGGGCCGTCGCCCCACCCCGCGCCGGGATGGCGAGGAACGCCGCCGGTGAGTCCGGTTGCGCGGGACGCGCCAGCCGCGCTGCCAGGACTGCCAGCCAGCGGTTGTCCCCCACGCCCGCCTTGACGGGGAGTGGCGCGATTGCCCTGGCCAGTGCTACCGCCCGCGCCGCGATCCGGCGCTCATCGCCGAGGAGCGGCCCGAGGCCCGTGATGTCGACCAGCGCCACTCCCCGGTCAACCGCCTCGATCCTCGGTGAGAGGTCGTCGATCCGATCCAGCATGGCTTCGAAGAGCGCCTGCTCCGCGTCCGCGGCTCGCAGCGACGGCCAGACGAGCGCCAACAGCCGCGTCACGAACCTGATTCCCGCCCAGCGCGTCTAACACCCGAGTTGAACCCGCAGAGCGCCTCTTCTTGGCCGTTCTGCCCGCTGGATGCACAGGGCGGCCAAGTTGAGGCCGGTCGACGCCGCCACTTGGTCGTTACGCCCGCTGGGTGCAGATCGCCGTACATCGCTGGACCTCAGGCCGAGATGACGCGCAGCGCGGGTTGCTGCGCGACGGCGGGCTGAATCTCGCGCGGGACGGCGGCGGTGCGTAGGAGCGGATCGATCCGGCGGCCCTCGCCGAACCACAGGTCCAGCTCGGCCCGGCCGCCGGCCAGCGCCCATCGGTGACGCGTCACGGTCGCGGAGACACGCTGCCCGACCAGGTCCTCCCCCACCGCCAGCCAGGCGCTGCGAGCCAGCGCCACGCGAATCCCGGCCACCCGGCCCGCTGCCTCCCGGCCGGCGGAGCCGGCCAGGAGCAGTCCCGTGCCACCGGCGCGCAGCAGCAGGTCGGCGAGGCGGTTGAGTCCGCGGGGCGGAGGGGCATCGGCCAGGTCGAGGACGAGGAGGTCGATGAAGCGGCTGCGGGCCAGCCAACCGGCCAGCTCAACCGCCTCGGCGGGGTCGGCGGGGCGGACGACCAGCAGCCACTCCAGCTCCACGCCGAGTCGGGCCGCGGTCGCGGGGTCGAATCGGCCGAAAGGATCGAGCCAGGCGACCAGCCCGCCATCGGCCTGGCAGGCGGCCAGCGATCCGAGCGCCAGGCTGGTGGCGCCGCCGCCGGTCGGGGCATCGAGCAGGGCCAGGGCGCCGCGTGGCCAGCCGCCGCTGCGCAGCGCGGCATCGAGCGACGGCCAGCCGGTCGGAAGGGGGTCGGCGGCGACCATCGGGCCGGGATCCGTGCCCTGCCGCAGTCCATGCGCGCGCAGCGCTTCGAGGAGCTCGGGGAGGGGTCGGATGGGCCGGGCGACATCGGTCATGGCCCAACCGATGATAGAACAGATGTTCTAGTTTGTGAAGCCCCTCAGGGCCGCTGATATACTCGGCCGGCTCTGGGGATGTAG
>DATJIJ010000141.1:0-21109 GCA_035493355.1 Candidatus Methylomirabilota bacterium | reverse complement strand
GCAAAGCTGATCAGCTGGGCGGCGAAGAGTCGGCTGAAGGCGGGATTGCCGCGCAGCAGGGTAAGGTACGGCCGCAGACGCATGGCCCGGCATCATGCCATGCGCCCCATCGACGAGGCCCGATTCGAAGTGAACTGGTTCCCGATCCTGCTGATCGCTCACATCGTGCTGGCGGTGTCCCTGCTCGCGCCCAGCCTGGTGCTCCCCTTCCTGCTGCGCCGGCAGTCGCCGAACGGTGAACCGAGCACCATCGTTCGCCTGCTGGCCACGCTCCAGGGGACTGGCAGCCTCGTGATCGCCGTCGGCCTCGCGCTGACCGGGATCGGGCTGGTGATCAGCCTGGGGCCCGACATCCTGGCCAAGCCCTGGCTGCAGCTGGCGCTGGCGGTCTACGCCGCGAACCTGGTGGTGGCTGCATTTATCTCGCGACCGAACCTGCGGCGCCTGATGCGGCTGCGCGAGCCGGACGCGGATGGATGGCGCACGCAGGCCCGTCGGGTGCGATACGTCGCCTACGCGATGGCGGCCGCCACGGGCCTGATCGGCTTCCTGATGAGCACCAAGCCCGCCCTGTGGTGAGCCCTCAGAAGAGGCTCGGGATCGGCAGGGGCTTGCCGAGGACCAGGAACAGCCCGGCGACGATCAACAGCACCGCGATGACGAAGACGGCGAACCAGCGCAAGACGTCCCACATGGCCCGCCGATTCTATCAGCGCCTAGAATCCGCGCCGTGACCCTGCGCCTCTTCGACGCCCGTCGCGGCGAGCTCGTCCCGTTCGCCCCCATCGGTCCCGGCCCGGTCGGCCTGTACGTGTGTGGCGTCACCCCGTACGACACCGGCCACCTCGGCCACGCGTTCACCTACCTGAGCTTCGACGTCCTGCATCGGTACCTCGCGTACCTCGGCCACCGCGTCGTCTACGTGCAGAACCTGACCGACGTCGACGACGACATGCTCCGACGCGCTCGGGAGACCGGCGAGGACTACCTGCAGCTCGGCAACCGACACGTCACGACCTTCCTAACCGAGATGGCGGCACTCAACTGGCTGCCGCCGGACCACTTCCCGCGCGCCACCCAGCACATCCCGCAGATGCTCGACCTCATCGCCCGGCTCGTCGCGAACGGGCATGCGTACCACGCAGAAGGCCACGTCTACTTCAGCGTCGCCTCCTGGCCGACGTACGGGGAGCTGTCGAAGCTGTCCCGCGACGAGATGCTGCCGCTGGCCCTCGAACGCGGGAGCAAGCCCGAGATGCCGGGACGCCGCGACCCGCTCGACTTCGTGCTGTGGCAGCCCTCCCTCCCCGATGAGCCGGCCTGGGATTCGCCGTGGGGGGCGGGTCGCCCGGGCTGGCACATCGAGTGCTCCGCCATGAGCACCGCGTACCTGGGCAACCACTTCGAGATCCACGGCGGCGGCGGCGACCTCGCCTTCCCGCACCACGAATCGGAGATCGCCCAGTCCGAGGCGGCCACTGGCCAGCGGCCCTTCGTCGAGTGGTGGATGCACGCGGGCATGCTCCACTACGAGGACGAGAAGATGAGCAAGTCGCTTGGCAACCTGGTGCTGGTGCGCGACCTCCTGCGCACCTTCAGCGGCGACGCGATCCGGCTCTACCTGGTCAGCCACCACTACCGCGCCGAGCTCGCCTATCGCCAGGCCGATCTCGAGGCTGCGGCGGTTTCCGCCGCCCGGCTCCGCACCGCTGGCCTCGTCGCCGAATCCGGCGAGGCGAGCGGCGTCGACCCCGCCGCGCTCAGCCCGGCCGTCGGCCAGCATCGCGACCGGTTCCTGGCGGCGATGGACAACGACCTCGACACGCCATCGGCGATGCTGGAGCTGACGGCGCTGGCCACCCTCGCCCTCGAAGGCCCTGCGCTCGCTGATCGCGAAGAGGCGAGCCGCGTGGTCCACGAGCTCGGCGCCGGCATCCTGGGGCTGCGGCTGGCTGGCGCCGCGGCCCTGCCGGAGATGGACGAAGCCGTCGGGACGTGACGCCACCGCCCGACGACGAGATGGTCCCGGTCAGCGTCCGCCTCGGGACGGTCGTGCCGCCGGAGGATCCGGAGGATTGGACGCGGCCGCTCACCTGGGTCGCCGCGGTGGGGATGCTTGCTCCACCGGCCCTGGCCTTGGCGTGGTTCGGTCTGGGTGCTCCCACGGACAGCCGTCATCCAGTCGCCGCCACCTGGGCGGTGGCGCTCATCCTGGCGATCGGCGCAGCTGCGGCGGGTGGGACGCAGCTCGGGCGAATGCGGGCGTTCACCGGCACGCTGGGCGCCGCCCTCCTGGCAGCGCTGCTGGTGGTTGTCGCGGGTGCGGTGACCGCCGGCGAGCGACAGGTCGGGTCAGCGTCGCCGACCCTGGCCCACGCCGTTGCGGCATCGCTTGCAGGCCTGGCCGGTGCCTCTCCTGCCGCCGCGCTGGGTGCCATCTCGGCTGGTTCGTGGTCCCGACTGCAGAGAGGGATCGCCACCGGCGCCCTCGGAGCGGTCGTGACGCTGGCGGTCCTGCCGGGCCTCTTCCGCGCCTGAGGAGCCCTAGCCCGTCCCCTTGCGGCTCAGCCGATCGGCGAGTCCGCCCGCGACCAGCGCCAGGCCCAGCACGATGATCGCCACCGAACCGATGAGGCGGAACGTCTCGCCGCCGAAGGCGGTCGCAAAGGCGAGGTAGGCGATCGCCGCCCCCACCGCCATCCCGGAGCCGATCCATTTGAAGGCCGGCAGATCGGCGATCCAGCCCGCGGCATACAGGCCGATCCCGATCGAGAAGGGCACCACCGTCCAGAGGTAGGACCAGGCATCCCAGGCGTTGTTCAGGCTGGTGTAGAGGAGGGCGCCACCCACGCCGGCAAGGAAGGCGCCGGGGATCACCATCCCGGCCCGAAGCCTCCGATTCGGCCCCGGCAGCGCCGCCGGCACCAGGAAGAAGGCAGACAGCACCACCACGATCGCGGGCCACCAGGCGAGCAGCTCCTCGCTGATGCCGAGCCCACTGAACCAGTTCCCGAGCGGCTCGCTGGCGAGCACGAGGAGTCCGATGACGAGCAGCATCAGGCCTAGCATCAGCTCGACGGCACGACTCATGGCCGCGAGTATAGTGCCGCCCATGATCGAGTCCCGGAGCTCGCACCTGGCCACCGGCGCGCACGTCTGGGCACGCCTGGCGCTCGCCCTGATGGTCATCGGGCCGTCGATCCTGCTGGTCTACGCCTGGGTCGAGGTTCTCAACAACCCCGGCTACACGCTGGCCGACGGCTACTGGATCGGTCGCGTCCCATGGACCCCCATCGGCCTGGTCGTCTCGTTGGTGGGCGCCGTCGTGGGCCTTGCCGCCGGCTCGGTGGCGATCGTCATCGAGGGCGGCTGGTGGCGCCGGTTCCTGGTCGTTCCCTCCGTGGGGGCGGCGGCACTCTGGTGGCTGATGGCCCTCGGCGCGATCCCGTACCCGCGATTCCACGGACCCGATCCGGTGGGCTTCGCCTACGACCTGCCGACGCAGGCGATCCTCCTCGTCCTGATGCCCGCAGCGCTGCTCGCGTCGCTCTGCCTCAGCCCGCGCCTCACACCCGAGCCGCGCACCCGGCTGCGCCGCGTCCCGCGACGCGAGCCGTGGTCGGAGCCGCCGCCCGACGCCGGCTAGGCCTACATCTCCCCTTCGAATGGGGGCTGCGGCATGCGCAGGGCACGATCCTGGCGGTAGCCGAGCAGGTAGTCGGCCTGCATCAGGGTGTGGATCTGCGACGTTCCCTCGTAGATCACCGAGCCCTTGCTGTTCCGCAGGTAGCGTTCGACCGGGTATTCGTCGCTGTAGCCGTACGCGCCATGGACCTGGATGGCGTCGAGGGCCGAGGCCACCGCGTGGTCGGTGCAGAACCACTTGGCGAGGCCTGTCTCACGGGTGTTGCGCTCACCGGCGTTCTTCTTCCAGCCGGCCTTGAAGACGAGGAGGCGCCCCGCCTCGATGCCCGCGTACATCTTCGAGAGCATCTGCTTGACGAGCTGGTGGCGCCCGATCTCCTCGCCGAAGGCCTTCCGCTCGTGCGCGTACCTGACCGATGCGTCCAGGCACGCCTGCGCCAGCCCTACCGATCCAGCCGCCACCGTGTAGCGCCCCTGGTCGATCGCGCTCATCGCGATCGTGAATCCCTCGCCCTCCTCCCCGACCCGGTTGGCGAGCGGGACTTCGCAGTCGGAGAAGGTGAGGATCCCGGTGTTCCCGGCGCGCACGCCGAGCTTGCCGTGAAGCGAATCAGTGCTGAAGCCGGCGAAGCCGCGCTCGACGATGAAGGCGGTGATTCCCTTGTGGCCGGCGGTCTTGTCGACCGTGGCGAAGACCAGGAAGTTGTCGGCGGTATCGGCCAGGCTGATCCAGATCTTGCTGCCGTTCAGGAGGTAGCGGTCGCCGTCACGGCGTGCGGTGGTGGAGAGGTTGGCGGCGTCGCTGCCGACTCCGGGCTCGGTCAGCCCGAAGGTGGCGAGCTTCTCGCCGCGGGCCTGCGGGATGAGGTACCGCTGCTTCTGATCCTCGTTCGCCCACTGCAGGAGCGTCAGCGAGTTCAGCCCGGTGTGCACCGAGAGGATCACCCGGAAGGCGGTGTCGGCACGCTCCATCTCTTCGCACAGGAGCGCGAAGGCGATGTAGTCCATGCCGGCCCCCCCGTATCGCTCCGGGATCGGCAGGCCCAGGAGGCCGGCCGCGCCCATCTTCTCGTAGAGCGAGCGATCGTAGGTCGAGGTCGAGTCGAGCTCGTGGATGCGGGGCAGGATCTCGCGTTCGGCGAAGAGGCGCGCCGTGCGCTGCACCTCGCGCTGGGCGTCGGTCAGTGAGAAGTCGATCATCGGTTCGGATTCTAGCCGTCAGGCTCGGCTCCTCGGCGTGGCGAACCCAATCCTGAGCGTGGGCGTAGGAGATGAATTGACGCCTCCCTGGTGGTCCATTAGCCTCTCCCGCGGACATCGCTCCCGCGACCATCGCCCCGTTCCTCATGAAGGCCGGAGGACTCCTTGGACATCGGGTTCCTGACCACCGGGCTGCTCACCGGCCTCCGCGAAGGCGTCGAGGCGGCGCTCATCGTGAGCATCATCCTGGCGTACCTGGCTCGGACCGGGAACACGCGCCACTTCAGCCGGATCTGGGTCGGCACGGGGGCCGCGGTGGCCCTCAGCGCGACGGTCGGCGCGGTCCTCTGGGTCACCATCGGCGGTCTCACCTCGCCCGCCGAGGAGTACTTCGAGGGGAGCGCCATGCTCCTGGCGGCGGGCGTGGTGACCTGGATGCTCTTCTGGATGCGGCGCACCGCCGCGAACATCAGGGGTGAGCTGCAGGCCGGCGTCGACCGGGCGCTCACCGATGGCGGCGTGTGGGCGCTCTCCGTCCTGGCGTTCACGGCGGTGGTCCGCGAGGGGATCGAGACATCCCTCTTCCTGCTCGGCCAGGCCGCGGCCGCCACCACGGAGCACGCCGGCGCGGCGAGCACCATGGTCGGCGCCTTCATCGGCCTCCTCATCGCCACCCTGCTGGGCTACGGCTTCTACCGCGGGGCACGCGTCCTGAACCTGGCGCGGTTCTTCCGCTGGACCGGCGTGGCGCTGATCTTCATCGCCGGCGGCCTGGTCAGCCATGCTGCTCACGAGTTCATCGACGCGGGGCTGATCGGCTTCGGGACTGCGACCGCCTTCGACATCAGCGGCTTCCTGCCGAGCGAGCCTGAAGGCGGGAATCTGCTGGGACAGCTGCTGCGGTCCGTCTTCGGCTACACGAGCGCGCCGGAATGGACAACCCTCGTCACCTGGGTCGTGTACGTGACCGGTGTCCTCGCGCTCTACCTGCAGCCGATGAAGCCAAAGACCCCGGCCCCCGTGTCGAGCAGCCTCCCCGCTCCGGGCGCCTGAGCTACCGCGCGGCGGGGGCGCTGACGCCCATGAAGTCGAGCACCTCGCGCCACGCGTCCTCCGAGGCCGACGCATGCTCGGCCGCGGTGCGGTCGAAGAACGAGTGCGGAGCATCCGGGTAGACCACCGTCCGGTGCTCCTTGCCCGCGGCGTCCAGCGCCGCGTCGAAGGCATTCACCGCGTCGGGGCCGATCCCCTCGTCGGCGCCGCCCCAGATCGCCAGCACAGGGCAGCCGAACCGTGGCGCCTCGTCCGCGGGAGCGGGCAGCCCGGCGCGGTTCGTGCCAACCGGCCAGCCGTAGAAGCCGATGACCCCGGCGGCGCCGATTCCCGACGCCGCCTGCAGGAAGCTGAGCCGTCCGCCGAAGCAGAAGCCGACGGTGTAGAGCCGCTCGACAGCTCCCCCGTCCGGGGTGCGCAGGTGCGCCGCCGCGGCCGCCACGTCCGCGTTCAGGGTCTCGTGACGGGTGAGGGACACGTGGTTGTTGTGCTCGAAGCCGGGTCCGCGGCGGCCAGTCCCCGCCGTCCGGCTGAAGTAGTCGATCGCGATGGCGTCAACGCCCGCCTCGGCGAAGCGCAGTGCCAGCTCCTCGAAGAACGGGTGCAGCCCGCGGACGTCGGGAAGGATCACGATCCCCGCTCCGCTCGGCGTGCCGGCGCGCGCGGCATACGCGGCAACCTGCGTCCCGTCGGAGGCGGTGAGGGTCAGCTCACCGGCGTCCAGCGCGGAACCGCGGATCGGCGGGAAGGGCGGCCGCGCGTCGGCGTCGTAGCACATCAGCCGAGCTGCTGGATCGCCACGTAGGTTCCGAAGACGAGCGCCGCCGCCACGAGCAGGTAGGTGCTGGCGCGCAGCGCCGGCGAGACGCGTCGGGCCAGTGGCGAGCCGTCGGGCGCGCGCCACATGCCGCCGAGCGTCGGAACGTTCGCCGGGGCCAGGAGCAGCCCGATCACCGCCCCCACGGCCAGCCCGCCAATGTGGCCGGTCCAGCTGATGTTGGGAACGCTGAAGGTGATGAACAGGTTCAGCACCAGGAGGGTGCCGACCCGCGACAGCATCGCCCGTGCCTGGGGCCCCAGCAGGAGGTGGCGCCGCCGCGAGACGACGAACGCGAGCCCGAAGAGGCCGAAGATCGCCCCTGACGCGCCGAGCGCTGGGGTGTCGGGAGCGGCAAGGATGGTGAGCACATTGCCCCCGAGCGCGCACAGCAGGTAGATGACCGCGTACTCAACGTGCCCGTACATCTGCTCCATGATCGGCCCAAAGAGCCAGAGGGCGTACATGTTGAAGAGGATGTGGAGCAGGCCCAGGTGGAGGAACGCCCCGGTGATGAGGCGCCACCACTCGCCATTGGCGACCGCCGGCCCGTAGACGGCACCCGCGTTCGACAGCGGGCCGCTGCCGCCACTGATCGGCGAGCCACTGCCGGAGAGGAGCCCGTCCGCCGCGAAGACGATCACGTTGGCGGCGACGATGGCCCACGTGACCAGTGCGGGGTAGCTCCCGTAGCTGCCCCTCGCCCGATTGAACTGGCGGCGTGCCGCGAAGTCGTGGCCGGTCTCTTTGAGGAGCCAGGCGATGCGGTTGGCGATCGCGCCGCGTTCCTCGGAAGGGGCGCGACGATCGGCCTCCCGGTAGGCGGTGACCGCTTCCTCCAGGTTGCCGTCGCGAACCTCCTGCTCGGCGACCGAGCGCCAGCCGAGCCAGGCTTGCGAGCCGCCGCGCTCAGCCGCTGCGCGCCAGGCCTGCTTCGCGCCGGCCTCGTCGTCGAGGCGGTATCGGGCGCTGCCGATCGCCAGCAGCGCGGCACCGCTCAGCTCAGGGTCGGGGTGCCCGGCGAGGGGAGCGAGGATCTGCACCGCCGCGTCGAGGTCGCCGCCGTCGAGGAGGCGCTGCCCCTCTGCGAGACGCTGCTGCGGTTCATCGGCCATTCGTGCGGCATTATCGCCGGAAACGAAACGACCGCCGAGAGATTGGCACCTCGGCGGTCGTAGCGCGCCCCCTTGGCGGGAACGGGCCATCCCGGCGTGAGCCGGGAGCGGCATCTATTGGCGCGGGTTACTTCGCGCGGCGGAGGAAGTCCAGCACGTCGTCGTAGCGGAAGCGACGATCGCCTCGCTTGCAGACTCGGTAGAAGGGGATCTCGCCGCGATCGCCGAGTCGCTTCACCGTGTTGACGTGCAGGTGCAGCATCTCGGCGACCTCGGTCGCCGTGAGCAGCTTCCCTACCTCTTGACTGATCATCAGATCGGTTTCCCAGTGCTGTGCAAGCCCACGTGGACCGTTTGGGTGCGGAGCGCGCGGCTTCTGGCCGGATAGTAAGGTTGGGGTGGGCTGGGGAGCCCCGGTACTTTCGATCCGCCGACAGGGGTACTTCCGCGAATGCCCGTCTACGAACGCCATGTCTTCGTCTGCACCAGGGGCGAGTGGTGCCCGTCCGTGGACGGCGACGGCCTGGGGGTGCACGCCGCCCTCAAGTCCGCTGTCCGAGCCAGCGAGGTCGCCGGGCGGGTCCGCATCAACCACGCCGGCTGCTTCAGCCAATGCGGCAATGGACCGATGATGGTGGTCTACCCAGATGGCGTCTGGTACGCCGCCGTCACGCCGGCCGACGCCACCGAGATCCTCGAGAGCCACCTGCTCGGCGGGAAGCCTGTCGAGCGCCTCGTGTACGACCCGCCGGAGGGGGGCTCGCATCAGCTGGAACGCGACGCCGACGGACGGCCCATCGGCCGCTTCGCCGCCTGGCCAACGCGAGGCGACCGCTGAGGGTTCCGTGACCGGGCGCGTTCCTCCCGACGTGGCACGGCTGCTCGAGGAGCGAGCCGCCGCTCGCGCCGCTCGCGACTGGGATGCCGCCGATGCCCTTCGCGACCGGATCCGCGGCCAGGGCTGGGAGCCGGTCGACACGGCCAGTGGCTCGACGGCGCGACCGTCCGCGCCCCCCGCCACGGCCGAGCTCGGCAGCCTGCTCGACGAGCCAGCCAGTGTCGACGCCTCGGTGGTCGTGGTCGCCGACGACCACCCCGAGGACCTGGTGCGCCTCCTGCACGGGCTGGCGGCGCATCCGCCAACGGTCGCGTGGGAGCTGCTGGTCGTTGCGAATGCACCGGCGCTCGCGATCGAGCCGCTGCTGGACGAGGCGTGGCCCGGGGACGCATCGCTGCCCCGCCCGACGGTGCTCGCGTCTGAGGCCCGCCTCGGGTGGGCCGATGCGGTCAACCTCGGGCTGCGGCGAAGCCGCGGGGCGGTCACCATCCTGCTCGACAGCTCGCTGGCGCCGGTCGGCGAGGTGTTCGGTCCGCTCCTTGCCGGCTTCGACGACGCCAAGGTCGGCGTCGCCGGGGGCTGGGGAGTGACGACGACCGACGCGCGGGAGTTCGTCGAGGCGCCTCCGGGCCGGGTCCACGCCGTCGAGGCCTACTTCCTCGCCATCCGCCGCGAGGCACTCCGCGCGGTCGGCGGATTCGACCCGGGGTACCGCTTCTACCGCAACGCCGACCTCGACTTCTCGTTCGCCGTGCGTGACGCCGGCTGGCAGGCCGTCCGCACGCAGCCCCTCCCCTTCGAGCGGCATCCGCATCGCGGTTGGGAGGCACAGCCGGCGGCGGAGCGCGATCGGTTGAGCAAGCGGAACTTCTATCGCTTCCTGAAGCGGTGGCGGGACCGCCCGGACCTCGTGGCGCCGCTCTCCTAGCGATATCCCTCGAGGCAGGTGCAGCCTCGCGACCCGACCACCGCGGCGTGCGGGGTTCCCGGCGGCAGGACGAAGCCGTCGCCAGGCTCGAGCTCCACGGCGACCGCATCGGCCCCGACCAGGAAGGTGATCGAGCCGGCCGCGCAGACGAGGAGCTTCGTGTAGTCGTGGCTGTGGACCCCGTAACGGTCGCCCGGACCATTCGACCAGGCGTGCGGCTCCACGCCGGCATCGCGCAGGCGCTGCGCCGCGCTGGCCGCGTCCGGCCGCTCCGCGCGGTCCCACGGCAGCTCGGTGAGCGGCGCCGGGAGGGATCGGCCCATCGCTTTGCTCAGCGCGTGATCGCCGCCGTATCGCCGGCGATGCGCTGCGCCAGGTACACCGGGACCACGCTCAGCAGGAGCAGCACCAGCGCCACGACGTTGACGACCGGCAGCTCGGTCGGCCGCTGGATGGAGGTGAAGATCCAGATCGGGATCGTCTGCGTGCCGGCCCCGGCAGTGAAGAGCGTCACGATGATCTCGTCGAAGGAGAGGGCGAACGACAGCAGGGCTCCCGAGAGGAGCGCGGTGCGCATCCCGGGCAGCGTGATCCGGCGGAAGGTGAGCCAGGTGTCCGCCCCAAGGTCGGCCGACGCCTCCTCTGGGGTGCGTGGCAGGCGGCGCAGCCGCGCAACCACGTTGTTGTAGGCGATCACCACGCAGAAGGTCGCGTGCCCGACCACGATCGTCATGAGGCCGAAGGTCAGGCCCATCGTCTTGAACGTCGTCTGGAGCGCGATCCCGGTGATCACGCCTGGCAGCGCGATCGGCAGCACGAGGATGAAGGCGATCGTCTCCCGCCCGAAGAAGGCGAATCGCTGCACCGCGAGCGCGGAGAGCGTGCCGAGCACCAGCGCCACCGCTGTTGCGACCGAGCCGGCGATGATCGAGTTGACGAAGGCCGCCCGTACGGCGGGATTGGCGGCTGCCTCCGCGAACCAGTGCAGCGTCAGGCCGGGCGGAGGCCAGGCCATCGCGCGCGAGTCGTTGAAGGCGTACACCGCCAGGATCACCAAGGGCAGGTAGAGGAAGCCCAGCACCAGCCAGGTGCCGATGCGCAGCGCCGTGCGCGTGAAGCCAGACTCGGTCATAGCGACTCGAAGGCGCCAAGGCGCCGCGCGACGAACAGGTACACCAGCATGATGGCGATCGGGAAGAGGGAGTAGGCCGCTGCCACCGGAAGGTTGCCGAGCGACGAGTTGTCGTAGATGAGGTTGCCGATGAACTTCGCATCGGCCACCAGGTCGGGAACGATGTAGTCGCCCAGGCTGAGCGAGAAGGTGAAGATCGACCCCGCCACCACGGCGGGGAAGGCGAGGGGCAGGATCACGCGGCGGAAGGTTGTGCCCGCCCTGGCTCCCAGGTCGGCCGACGCTTCGAGGAGCGAGTTCGGGATCCGTTCGAGGCCGGCATAGACAGGCAGGATCATGTACGGCAGCCACAGGTAGCTCAGCACGAGCCATGCGTTCGGCAGCTCGTCCAATCCTGGGCCCGGGATGCCGAACGGGCTCAGCACCCACGAGAGGAAGCCGTTTCCCTGCAGGATCGTGCGCCAGGCGAACGTCTTCACGAGGTACGCGGCCCAGAGCGGAAGCACCACCGCGATGACCAGCGCGCCACGCCGGCGGGGTGACGCGATGCGCGCCATGTAATAGGCGATCGGGAAGGCAAGCAACGCGTCCGTAAGGGTCACGAGGATGGCGATCAGGAGCGTTCGCCCCGCGACGATGACGTACACCGGATGCGTCGCGATGTCGATGACGGCCTTGAGCGTCCAGTCGAACGGAGTCACCTTGCCGGTGAAGGCGTCCTTCGCCCAGAAGGCGTTCAGAAGGAGGATGAAGAGGGAGCCCAGGTAGACGAGGCCGATCCACAGTACCGGCGCCGTGAGGAGGAACCACAGCTGCGCACGCGGCCGCGAGTGCAGCCATCGGGCGAGCCGTCGCCCTCGCCCCTGCTTGGCGCCGCCTGTATCACCCGATATGCCCGAACCGGCCATCGGCTCTCCCGCGCTGGTGAGGAAAAGGCTCCCCGGGAAGCGGACCTCCCGGGGAGCCGTAGCTCGCGACTAGGACAACGGGTTGCCGGCGTCAGACACCGCGGAGCGTGCTCCAGGCCTCGACCCAGGCGTCCTGGTCCTTGCAGGTGGTCGCGTCGTCAGCGTCGGCGCAGTTTGCCTGCGGGGTGGTCCAGTACCAGATCTTGTCCCAGTAGGCTTCGTCGCTGGCGTGCTGCTGCGCGCAGTGGCCTGGGGAGATCGCCTCGGCGGCATCGCAGGCCTTCTGCGTCACCGCTGCCTCCCCGAACCAGACCGTCGCCTGCGCGTTGGCGTCGGGCGAGATGATGTGGTTCATCCAGCGGTACATGCAGTTCGGATGCGCGGCGTTCTTCGCGATCATCCAGGTGTCGGACCAGCCGGTCGAACCCTCGGTCGGCAGCGTCGCCTCCACCGGAGCCGGCGGATCCTCGCCCTTCAGCAGGTTGACCTGGTAGGGCCAGGTCGTGCCAATCACCGTGTCGCCGGCATCGAACGACTGGACCTGGTCGGCCAGGAGGCCCCAGTAGACGGCACCGTTGTCCCGCTGCTTCTCGAGCAGCGCGATCGCCGCCGCAAACTGCTCATCGTTGAGCTGGTAGGGATTGGTGATGCCGAGGTCGGGGTTCTTCTGCATCAGGTGCAGGGCGGCATCGGCGATGTAGATCGACGAGTCGTACACGCTGATCTTGCCCTGGTAGTCGGCTCCGCCCTCGAAGATCGGGTCCCAGGTCGTGGGAGCGGTGGTGACGACGTCGGTGTTCCACATCAGCAGGTTCGGACCGCGTCCGTGCGGCACGCCATATGGAACGCCGTCCTTCGAGTTGAAGTCCTTGAGCTTGAGGCCGGCAAAGACATCGGCGTAGTTGGGGATGAGGTCGACGTTGACCGGCACCACGTCACCGGCGGCCATCAGCCGGATCGTTGCGTCGCCGGAGAACGAGCCTCCGTCGTACTGGCCGGACTGCAGCAGCTGGACGCCATTGGCCGAGTCGGTCATCGCGGTGGCCTTGACCTTGCAACCCGTGTCGTTCTCGAAGCTGGTCACCCAGTCGTACGCGGGGTCGACGTCGCCGCGCTCGGCATATCCGTCCCAGATGATCAGGTTGAGCGCATCTTCGTTATCGCCAAGTGCCGTCGGGGCCCCGCTCGGGGTCGATGTGCCGCACGCGGCCATGACCAGGCCCAAGGCCACCAGGGCGGCCGGAATGGTGAGTCTCCGCATTTAGGTCTCCACTCCCTCTGTGTCCCCCGACATGGCCTCGCTCCCCCGCAAGGCCAATACGTGCTGCCGCTGCCAGATCAGCCGGACGACCCGACCCTGTGCGGCGAGCGCCTCCATTGATGACGCCTGCAGGTTCTGCTGGGTGACGACCAACTCGCCGCCGGCGTCCAGGGCGACGATGTAACGGGTATCGGCGCCAAGGTACACCACTTCACGGATCCGCCCGAGGGCGCAGTGCTCGCTGTCGGCGACCGTATCGGACGGGTCGCCGACCCGAATCTTCTCCGGACGAACGGTGAAGGTGCCGTCCATTCCCAGGATGTCCCGCGCCGTCGCGCCGGTGAGGAGGTTCGAGGTTCCGACGAACCCCGCCACGAAGGTCGTGCTCGGGTGCTCGTAGACATCGGCGGGCGTCCCGACCTGCTCGATCAGCCCTCGGTTGAAGACGGCAATCCGGTCGCTCATGACCAGCGCCTCCTCCTGGTCATGGGTCACGTAGATGAAGGTGATGCCGACCCGCCCCTGGATCTCCTTCAGCTCGATCTGCATCTCCTCGCGGAGCTTGAGATCCAGCGCACCGAGCGGCTCGTCGAGGAGGAGCACCCGGGGTCGGTTGACGAGGGCGCGAGCGAGCGCCACGCGCTGTCGCTGACCGCCGGAGAGCTGGGCCGGGCGTCGCTTCTCGTAGCCCTCGAGGCGCACCATGCGCAGCGCCTCGATCGTGCGTTCCGCGCGTTCGGCAGCGGGCGTCTTGCGGACCAGGAGGCCGTAGCCCACGTTGTCGCCGACCGTCATGTGCGGGAAGAGGGCGTAGTCCTGGAAGACGGTGTTGACATCGCGGTCGAAGGGCGGAACCCCGGTGACGTCCTTCCCGTGAAGCAGGATCCTGCCCTCGGTCGGCGCCTCGAAGCCGGCGATCATGCGGAGCGTGGTCGTCTTCCCCGATCCGGATGGCCCGAGCATCGAGAAGAACTCGCCGTCCCGGATCACCAGGTCGATGCCGGCGACCGCATCGACGTCGCCGAATCGCTTGACGAGGTGCTCGAGCGTCACCGCCGGAGCGTCGGTGGAGCGCGACTGGGGCTGACCTGCGGTCATCGGTTCGAGGGCCACGAGCTCCCTTTGGTGCGCCGAGGTTTGGCGCACTGTGGCTGCCGGGTGGGGCGCGTGTCAAGCAGATTGCGGGGCGGCTGGTACATTCCCGCGGCGACGGGGAATGGAGGTGTCTCATCGAGCCTGGCATCCTGCTCGGCGTCGGATCGGCGGCGGCTTGGGGGACCGGTGACTTCGCCGGTGGCCTGGCGGCCAGGCGTGCCGGTGGCATGCTCGTCACGGGCGGCGCGCAGGTCGTCGGCTTCATCCTGCTGCTGGTCGCCGTGCTCGCCCTCCGACCCACTCCTCCCGCCGCGGCAACCCTCCTCCTTGGCGCCGTGGGTGGCGTCGCCGGCGGGCTCGGCCTGGCCGCGCTCTATCGCGCCCTCGGGATGGGAGCGATGGGGCTCGTCTCCGCGGTGAGTGGCGTCGGCGGCGTGCTCATCCCGCTTGCCGTCGGGACGCTGCTGTGGGGCGCGACCATCCAGCCCCTGCAGCTGGCCGGGGTCGGCTGCGCGCTGGCTGCCATCGCGGCGGCGAGCGGAGCCACCACGCGGGGCGTGAGCCGCGAGGCGGTCCTGCTGGCGCTCACCGCCGCCCTCGGTTTCGGACTCTGGTTCGTCTTCCTCGATCGCGCGGCCGAGCACGACCAGCTCTGGGCGCTCGTCGCCAGCCGCGGCTCCGCCTCGCTGGTCGTCGGCGGCAGCGCCCTGCTCCGGGCCGAACTGTCCCGGCTGCGCCCGGTCGCGCCGCTCGTGGCGTTCGCTGGCGCGCTCGACGTGGCAGCCAACGGGATGGTCGTCCTCGCCTTCGCCACGGTGCCCGTCGGCATCGCGGCGGCGCTCTCCGGCACCTATCCGCTGGCGACGATGCTCCTCGCGCGAACCTTCCTCGGCGAGGCGCTGCCCCGGCTCGGACTGCTGGCGGTGCTGCTCGGCGTCAGCGGGATCGTGCTGATCTCGATCGGGGGCTGATCCAGTCCGTCTCAGGCGGGCCAGCCGCCACCGGTATGGGCTCCTCGTGCGGGTGTTCTGGGCAACATGGCGGTGGCTCCCGACGGCTGCCGCCACGCCCCACCGGTTGAGGGCGGATCGGCGCATCGGCAGGAGACCGCAACCGGCCTTACTGCCCGCTTATCACCCGCTTACCCGACGGGTATCATGGCCGGACCCCCGCCGCCGATCACCACCGAGGGCCGCAGCCGCATGACCTTCGACCGCGTCGCCATCGTCGAGTCAGCGCTCGACACCTACCTCGCGCAGGCGGCTGCCCCGGCCAGGCAGCTCAGCCCGGACGCCCCGCTGCGCGAAGGGAGTGGGTTGAGCGCCCGCAAGGCGATCGAGCTGTTCGAGGACCAGCTCACCTCCCGCCAGCTGGATGTAGCCGCGCGCGAGCTGAAGAAGACGAACAGCAGCTTCTACACCATCAGCAGCGCCGGCCACGAGAACAACGTCGTGCTGGGCGCACAGCTGCGGATCGATGACCCCGCCTTCCTGCACTATCGGTCGGGGGCGCTGATGATGGCCCGCGGACGCCAGCTCCCGGGCAGCACCCCCGCCTTCGACGCGCTGCTCGGCATCGTGGCCAGCAGCGACGACCCCATCGCCCAGGGGCGGCACAAGGTGTGGGGCAGCCGGCCCCTCTGGGTGCCGCCGCAGACCTCCACCATCGCCAGCCACGTGCCAAAGGCGATGGGCCTTGCCTTCAGCCTCGCGCGCGCGCGGCGGCTCGGCGTTGCGACGGACCTGCCCGACGACGCCATCGTCCTCTGCTCGTTCGGTGATGCGAGCGTCAACCACGCGTCCGCCCTCGCGGGGATCAACACCGCCCGCTACGCGGTGCGGCTCGGCCTGCCGATGCCGATCCTCTTCGTCTGCGAGGACAACGAGACGGGAATCAGCGTGCCGACCCCGGACGGCTGGATCGCCTCGAGCTTCGGCCACCTCGAGCACCTGCGCTACGACCTTGCGGACGGCGAGATCGACGAGGTGTGGGACACCGTGGCAGAGGCGATCCGATTCGTTCGCGGCGCACGTCGCCCCGCCTTCCTGCACCTGCGCACGGTCCGGCTGTGGGGCCATGCCGGGAGCGACGCCGAGCAGTCGTACCGGTCCGCCGCCGAGATCGCCGAGAACGAGTCACGGGACCCGCTGCTGCGCAACGCGCGCCGGCTGATCGAGACGGGCGCCGCGACGCCGGACCAGCTGCAGGCGATGCTCTCCGACACCCGCGGACGGGTGATGGCCGCCGCCGAGGAGGCGACGCACCGCCCCCGACTCGAGACGACCGAGGAGGTCGTGGCGCCGATGGCGCCGTATCACCCGGCGCGGATCATGGCGAGGGCCAGCAAGCCGATGCTCGAAGCCAGCTCGCGGCTTGAGCTGCACGGCGGCAGCCTCCCCGAGGACTCGGTCATCCCGACCGCTCGCACGCTGGCGGGCTGCCTGAATGCCGCGCTCGCCGACGAGATGGGCCGGAGGCCGGAGATCATCCTCTTCGGCGAGGACGTGGGCCGCAAGGGTGGCGTGTACAACGTCACGAATGGGCTCCAGAAGCGCTTCGGCACGGGACGCGTCTTCGACACGCTGCTCGACGAGACCTCGATCCTCGGCATCGCCCAGGGTGCCGCCCACATCGGGCTCCTGCCGATCCCGGAGATCCAGTACCTCGCCTACCTGCACAACGCGCTCGACCAGATCCGGGGCGAGGCGGCGTCCCTCCAGTTCTTCAGCTCGGGCCAGTTCCGGAACCCGATGGTGGTGCGCGTCCCCGGGCTCGGCTACCAGAAGGGATTCGGCGGGCACTTTCACAACGACAACAGCATCGGGGCGCTGCGCGACATCCCCGGGCTGATCGTCGCCGTTCCGGCGCGCGGTGACGATGCGGCGCGGATGCTGCGCGGCTCAGTGGCGATGGCGGCCGAGGACGGGCGAGTCGTCGTCTTCCTCGAGCCGATCGCGCTCTACCACGAGAAGGACCTCGAGACCGATGGCGACGGCGGCTGGCTCACCGACTATCCCCCACCGCCCAGCGCCCTCCTCCCTGGCGAGGTGGGCATCTACGGGCCACTCGACACCGGTAGCGCGGATCTCCTGATCGTCAGCTACGGCAACGGCCTGCGCCTCTCGCTGCAGGCCGCGCGACGGCTGCGCGAGCAGCACGAGATCGCAGCTCGCGTCCTCGACATTCGGTGGCTCAACCCTCTCCCGCACAAGGCGATCCGCGAGCAGGCCGCGGCGATCGGCGCCGTGCTGGTGGTCGACGAGTGCCGTCGGACCGGCGGTGGCGTGGCCGACGCGATCCTCGCCGACCTTGCCGAGGCCGGGATCGGTCGCCGACTCTGGTCGGTTCGTGCCGTGGACAGCTTCGTGCCGCTCGGAACCGCCACCAGCGCGGTGCTGATCGGGACCGACCAGATCGTGGCCGGGGCGCTGACCACGGTGAGCGGCCGGCTGCACGCATGACGCCGCGCGCGATCCTCGCCTGTCCCGGGCGCGGCTCGTACGCCGCGGCGTCGCTCGGCTCGCTCCGCGCGGATCACCCGTGGGTCCTTCGTGCCGAGCAGCTGCGCGGGCTGTATGGCCTCGAGCCGCTGCTCGACCTGGATCGCTCGGATCGCTTCGACCCGAGCCGCCACCTCCAGCCGATCCACGCCTCGCCGCTCATCTTCCTCGTCTCGATGCTCGACGCCGAGGCCGCCGTGGTCGACCACCAGGTCACCGCGGTCATCGGCAACTCGCTCGGCTGGTACACGGCACTCGCAGCGGCCGGGGCGCTTCCGTTCGATGACGCGTTCCGCCTCGTCCAGGAGATGGCGATCCTCCAGCAGGAGCCGCTCCCGAGCGGCGGTCCCGGCGGGCAGGTGATCTATCCGCTGTCCGACGCAGCCTGGCGGCCCGACCCGCAGCTGCATGCCGCCGTCGAGGCCGCCCTCAGCGCCCCGGCGGTGAACGGCGACGGCCACGTGCACGAGAGCATCGACCTCGGGGCATACGCGGTGCTGGCCGGCGACGAGGCCGGCGTGACCCGGCTGATGGGCCGGCTCGCCCCGGTTCGGGTCGGCGAGCGGATGTTCCCGCTTCGCCTCTCGCAGCACGGGCCGTACCACACGCCGCTCGTCGCCCACGTGGCCGAGGCCGCCCTGGCGCGTCTCGGCGACCTCGATTGGCGGGCACCGTCGGCGACGGTCATCGATGGGCGGGGCGTGCGCTGGACTCCCTGGTCCACGGATCCCGCGGCGCTCCGCGACTACACCCTCAGCGAACAGGTGACGACGCCCTTCCGGTTTGCCACCAGCGTCCGCGTCGCCCTCCGCGAGGAGGCGCCCGACGTGCTCATCCTGCCCGGACCCGGCAACTCGTTGGGAGGGATCTGCGGACAGCTGATCGTGGCCGAGGGCTACCGTGGCATCCGGTCGCGCGAGGATTTCGAGGCGGTGCAGCGCTCGGAGACTCCCATCGTCCTGAGCATGCATCGCTGAGCGATGCACGAGCCCGACGCTCGCGGGTTCGTCGCGCTCCCGGCGCCGATCAATCTGCCGGTGACGCTGGGGCCGATCGCGCACGGCCGCGGCGACCCCACCATCCGCATCGATGCGGAAGGCGTATGGCGAGCAACCCGCACCCCCGATGGCCCGGCCACCATCCGCCTCCGCACCGTCGACGGCGGGGTCGAGGCTGCAGCCTGGGGCGCCGGCGCGGAGAACGCCATTGCCGGGGCGGCGGACCTGGTCGGCGCCAACGACGATCCCTCCGCCCTCGTGCCACGCCATCGGCTCATCGGCGAGCTGGTGCACCGTTTCCCTGGGCTGCGGCTGACCCGAACGAATCGCCCGTTCGAGGCGCTGCTTCCGGCGATCTGCGAGCAGAAGGTTTCCGGGGTCGACGCTCGCCGGGCATTCCGAGGCATCATCGCGGCCCACGGCGAGGACGCTCCAGGCCCCGCCGGCCTGCGCCTCCTGCCCTCGCCCGCGACGCTCGCCGCGCTGCCCTATTTCGCGTTCCATCGGTTCGGCCTGGAGCGGCGACGCGCCGACCTGATCCGGGTGGCGGCGCAGCTCGCCCCCCGCATCGAGCTGGCCACGCCGGCTGAGGCATACGCCCGGCTCGGCGCAGTGCCGGGGATCGGCCCATGGACGCTCGCCGAGGTGGGCCGCATCGCGTTTGGCGATCCCGACGCGATCAGCGTTGGTGACTACCACCTGCCCAACGTCGTGGCCTGGGCGCTCGTGCGGGAGCCGCGTGCGGACGACGCTCGCATGCTCCAGCTGCTCGAGCCGTACCACGGGCAGCGCGGCCGGGTGCAGCGGCTGCTGGAGGTGAGCGGGATCGGAGCTCCGCGCTACGGTCCGAGGATGTCTCCCCAGCCGATCGCGGAGATCTAGCGAGCGGTTGGCGTCCCCGGCAGGATTCGAACCTGCGACCCGCTGCTTAGAAGGCAGCCGCTCTGGTCCACTGAGCTACGGGGACCCGGTCCGCCGGTCAGTCTACCCACGCGGGATGGGCGGGACGAGCTAGGCGTCCGTTGGTGCGTCGGTCCGCTTGGCGGCTCGCGAAGCAGCGTCGCGATATCGGCCGCGCGCGGCCGCCTCCTCGACCTCGGCGAATGCGGTCTCCGTGTCCGCATCGGCGATCTCGACGAGCGTTGAGTCGACCACGAGCTTCGCCGCCTTGGCCGTCTTCGAGGCGGAGGTTTCAGCCAGCCCCGCGGCGGCAAGTGCGGCTTTCGAAGCTTCGGCTGTCGCGATCGCGGCATCAGCCGCCTCCTGGGCCGCCTCAGCTGCGACTTGCGCAGCGAGCCTGCCACGGCGTGCAACCGCGACGGTGCGCTCGGCGGTGCGCCACTGCTTGAGGGCGTCGGCCGCGGTCATTTCCCGGTTCGTTTCCTTGCCCATCGAAAGCACCCTCCGTACCACGCGGATTCGCAGGCGGCTGCGAGTATCGCAGGTTGGCGGAGCGGTGGCGATGGCCCGCCCAGACCGAAAGACATTCCGGCGGACAGCCAGAACGGCCACCCGCGATGGGTGGCCGTTCCATTTCGCTCGGGGCTCGCGCCCCACTGTGGAGGGTTAGCGGGTCACTGTTGCCGGGACCACGCCGGACCCGATCACTCGATCGGTCGAGACCGACTCGGTGAGGACCGGCATCCGCGCCGCGCTCACCCAGACCAGTCCCAGGCCGGTGAAGATCACTGCCAGGCCGATCCCCGCCAGCAGACCTGCCATGGCGAGTGCCAGCTGCAGGGCCGATGCGGTGGTGGTACCGACACCGAGCTCACCGATGAGCCCAAGGGCCGTCGGCGACCAGGCCTGACCACGTGCCGCACCCTCGATCGGGTTGCTGCGGTCGAACTCGGAGTAGTAGCGGCCGTCAACCTTGAAGTCGTAGCTTCCGGCCGGGATGATGTCGCCGTTGGCAGCCTTGACATCCTCGGCGAAGACGACGGTCTGCGTGCCGGTGAGGATGTGGTAGTTGATGGTCGCCATCTGGTACATGTACTCGGTGGCGGTGTTCACGACCGGGTCATTCGGATCGAGGTCCGACTTCACGACCGGGTACTTCCAGTCGTCGACCAGCAGGGACATGATGCCCGCGGCCTCTTCCGGGTTCTCGCCGCCCAGCTGGCCCTTGTCGTCGTAGGCGAGCTTCACGTTCTGCTTCTCGCTGAATGCCTTCAGGGAGGCGGTGCCTTCCTGGGTCTTGACGAAGGTGAAGGCGCCGGCGCCAACGAAGAGGAGGCCGCCGATCACCAGGAAGATCCCAAGGATTCGAATGCGTGTAGTCATCTCGGAGTTCCTTTCAACGTTTCATGTGGCAATTCCACATGCGCACTGTCGTCGTTGAACGTTGAAGTTGGGCCCCGCCGAATGGCCCCTTTTCGGCGTGCCTTCCGGACCCCGTGCCGGGCCGTCCCGACCGTGGCGCGGCGTTGCTAGACTTGCCCCCGAGATGGCAGACGACCGCATCATCGCCCCGGTCCAGCTGCAGCCGACGCAGATCGAAACCGATCAGCAGCTGCTGCGCGACGAGGACCTCCTCAACGAGGAGCACCTGCGACGGATGGACCAGGTGCTGCTGCGGCGCAACCTCGACCACGCGCGGATGTTCAGCCGCAAGCTGTC
>DATJIJ010000140.1:0-2720 GCA_035493355.1 Candidatus Methylomirabilota bacterium | reverse complement strand
GTCGCTCCAAGGGCCGCCGGCGGGTTCGTCGCTGCTCTCCAGGACGGCTTCTGGGTCGTCGGAGATGGTCCTGCGGCACGCATCGCGGCCATCCCGGAGGCCGGGCCGGGCCTGCGGTTCAACGACGGCAAGTGCGATCCGGCCGGCCGGTTCTGGGCCGGCACCATGACCTACGACGCGGCGCTGGGTGCCGGCGCCCTGTATCGCCTCGACCCGGATGGACAGGCCCGGATGGTCCTCGACGAGGTGACGATCTCGAACGGCCTCGCCTGGAGCCTCGACGGCGGCACGATGTACTTCATCGATACGCCGACCCAGCGAGTCGATGCCTTCTCATTCGATGGCGTGACCGGCGAGATCGGCGATCGGCGCCCCGAGATTCACCTGCCTCCCGAGGCGGGAGCGCCGGACGGCATGACGATCGATGCCGAGGGCGGACTCTGGATCGCGCTGTGGGGTGGCGCAGCCGTGCATCGCTACCTCGACGGACGCCTCGACCAGGTCATCGAGCTGCCGGTCAGCCAGCCCACGAGCTGCTGCTTCGGGGGCGCAAGCCTGGACGAGCTGTACGTCACGTCGGCGCGGGAGGGACTCTCGGCACCGCGGCTCCGGGCAGAACCACTGGCGGGGGCGCTGTTCCGCGTCCGCCCCGGCGTTCGGGGACTCGCACCGGCGGTTTTCGCCGATGCCTGACTCGAGGCGTCGCTGGGCGCTCCTCGCGGTCGGCGCGCTGGTGATCGGGAGCGTCGTCGTCGCAGCGGCCAGCCTCGGGCTACCTCCCTGGGCGCATGCCACCCCAGGCCCGCCGCACTTCGTGGAGGAGGCCGCCGCCGCCGGCATCGAACACCGATATGCGGGCGACCTCGGGTACATCGTGGGCGGGGGCGTCGCCGTCTTCGACTGCAACGACGACGGGCGTCAGGAGCTCTACCTCGCCGGCGGCGCTGATCCGGCGGCCCTCTACCGGAACGACAGCGAGGTCGGTGGGCAGCTTCGGTTCAGCCAGCTGCCCAGTCCGGTGACTGACCTGACGGAGGTGACGGGTGCCTATCCGCTCGACGTCGACGGTGACGGGCTGACTGACCTGGCCGTCCTCCGCATCGGGCCTAACGTCCTCCTTCGCGGCCTTGGCAACTGCGCCTTCGAGGAGGCGAACCGCGACTGGGGGCTCGACGGGGGGAACGCGTGGACCACCGCGTTCAGCGCCACCTGGGAGGCATCCGCAAGCTGGCCGACGATCGCGTTCGGCAACTATCGCAACGAGGCGAGCAACGACCTCGCGCACCTGTGCTACGACAACGAGCTGGTCCGGCCCAATGCCGCCCAGGACGGCTTCGCCGCCAGCATCCCGCTCACGCCGTCCTGGTGCGCCCTCTCGATGCTCTTCAGCGACTGGGATCACTCCGGTCGCCGCGACCTGCGGGTCTCGAACGACCGGCACTATTACCGGGAGCCAGGTGAGGAGCAGCTGTGGCGGATCGAACCTGGGACGCGGCCGACCCCCTGGACCTTCGCCGAGGGGTGGCAGCCGCTCAGCGTCTGGGGAATGGGGATCGCATCCCAGGACCTCACCGGAGACGGCATGCCGGAGATCTACCTGACCAGCCAGGGTGACAACAAGCTGCAAACGCTTGCCGGTGGATCAGCCGCCCCGCGCTACCAGGACATCGCCGTCGCGCGGGGCGTGAGCGCCAGCCACCCATACGCGGGGGACGTGGACCTCCTCTCCACGGCGTGGCACGCCGAATTCGAGGACGTCAACAACGACGGCCTGATGGACCTCTTCGTCTCCAAGGGAAACGTCGAGGCGCAGCCTGACTACGCGATGCGGGATCCGAGCAACCTCTTCATCGGCCAGGCCGACGGGACCTTCACGGAGGGTGCCGAGGACGCAGGGATCGTCACCTACTCGCTGGCTCGGGGCGCCGCCCTTGCGGACCTGAACCTCGACGGCCTGCTGGACCTGGTCCAGGTGAGCCGGCGCGAGAACGTCAAGCTGTGGCGCAACGTCGGCGCCGGGACGGCAGATGCCCCGCGCCCGATGGGTAACTGGCTGGCGCTCGACCTTCGCGAGATGGGTCCGAACCGGAATGCCATCGGCGCCTGGATCGAGGTGCGTGCCGACGACCGCACGACCTGGCGGGAGGTGACGGTCGGCGGAGGGCATGCCGGGGGACAGCTGGGCTGGATCCACATCGGTCTCGGAGCCGCCGACGAGGCCGATGTGACGGTGCACTGGCCTGACGGCGAGGCGGGGCCGCTGATGAGGGTCGCCGCCAACCACCTCTACGAGGTCGAGCGAGGCGCCACTGAGGCGAAACCGTGGGCTCCCGGGAGCTGACCGGGAGGCTGTGCCGGCTTGACACTCCGCATTGGCGCCGCGTAGACTCCGAGATCGCGCCGGCACGCAGCCGGCAGGCGATGCGAGAACGGCGATCCACCCGGGTCGCACGCTCCGCGCCAAGCTTCCCGATCACGGAGGCCATGCATCGAGCGAGACCGATCCGTCGGTAACGTGACCTTAACAGCTGAAGAGTGACAGGAACCCACACGAGTCAACGGGACAAACGTCTGAACTGTGAACGGTGGTGGAGCCCTCGGGCAAGACCACTGTTTTTGTTTGGAGAGTTTGATCCTGGCTCAGGACAAACGCTGGCGGGGTGCATGAGACATGCAAGTCGAACGGGGTTGAGCGGGCTTGCTCGATCAACCTAGTGGCG
>DATJIJ010000139.1:0-3041 GCA_035493355.1 Candidatus Methylomirabilota bacterium | reverse complement strand
TCATCTGCGGTTTGTCGCGCAGATGGTCCCGCCGGGAGAGCATCACGAAGCGCATCGCGTGCCGGCGCGTGCATTGCACGAGCGTGACAACTCGCGCGGTAGACCCTCAGCTGGCGGTGGTTGCGACCGTCTTCAGGTCGGCTACGTCCTCGGGCCGTAGCTGACTCACAGCGGGCAGGTCGATCGCCTCGAAATGCTCGACCTTCGCGGTTTGGGCGAGGCCCGATTCAGGCGTCAGCATGTAGGGCTGGGAGGGATCGGGGCCCAGGGCGTCGGTGAGGGCATCCCAGCTCTGCCACACGGTGACGACGATGGCGAATTCCTCGTGTCCGTCGGTTCGTCGCCCGACGTGCGCCGATACGAGCCCAGGGTGGGCCTGGATCCGGGGGAGTCCTCGTTCGCGGATGAACGCGTGGAACTCCGCTCCTCGATCCTGTGCGATCTGGACGCTGAGGACCCTGATGATCATTCGATGTGGCTCGCCCCGCTGTGGGAACGGCATCGTGGATGCGTCGGGTTCGGAAGTCAAGCGGCCGAGCCGCCGACAGGACGGGGAGGGCCCGGCGCCGTCGCAGGCCCCGAAAAGACGTCCACCGTGAGGAGGTGCCCGACCGCGTCCTTCAGGTCCCGCGCCTGGTAGTCCGGTCGGTGGAGGCGTGGCTGCGGGTCCGAGGGCCCGATCAGGACGACCTTCAGGCCAGCCTGCCGTGCAGCTCCGACCTGCCTCGCCCGATCGGTCAGCAGCCACGTCGCCCGCTGGTCGTTCCGGACCTGCCGCCACTGGTCGACGGCCTCTCCGTCCTGCGACGCGCCTCGCTCGGCCGACGGTTCGTCGAAGGGGACCACGGCATACGCGCCCGTGCCGATCGAGGCGCGAACCCAGGCCTCGCGCTCGCTTGCTTCGCGCGGGAGGTCGCGCCCGGCCACCATGTCGCCCACCAAGATGATCGGGCGACCGATCCATCCGATCCGCCGGATTGCCACGGGGGCGTCCTCGAGCGCGGACGGCTGCTCGGCCCGCTGGACGGTCAGCGCGTCGAGCGAGATCAGGATGCCGGCAGTTGCCTGGCCCGCAGGGTCAGGTGGCATGGCCGCCGGCCACCGAGCGAGCGTGCCCGACCTCCGCTCCGTCCTGCGGGAGCTCGAGGGGCGGGGTCTCGTCGACATTCAGCACGTAACCGATCCCCTGGAAGGTGGTGATCGGTCCCGGTTCGCCCGGCTTGGCACCGAGCTTGCGGCGCACGCGGCTGATCCAGACACGGAGGTATTGGAGGTCGTCGCGATATTCGGGCCCCCACACCTTGGTCAGGAGCTCGGTATGGAGCACGACTTTCCCGGCGTTGGCAGCCAGGTGCTGGAGGAGCAGCCACTCGGTGCGGCTCAACTGCACGAGCTGCCCGTCGCGCGTCATCATGCGACGCTCGAGGTCGATCTCGACGTCACCGATGTGCAGGAGCCCGCCCGAGAGAGCGATCCCGGCCGCGCGACGGAGCACGGCACGCACGCGAGCCGCGAGCTCATCGGGGTGGAACGGCTTGGCGATGTAGTCGTCGGCGCCGAGGTCGAGGCCCTTCGCCTTATCCGAGGTGGAGCCCTTGGCAGTCAGCAGGATGACCGGCACCGGGCGCCATTCGCGCAGCTGGCGCATAACCTCGATGCCGTCCAGATCGGGCATCACCACATCCAGCAGGACGATGTCCGGACGCATCTCCTCGGCCTTGCGGAGGGCTTCCTCGCCACCACTGGCCGTGACGACACGGAACCCCTCATCGCCCAGGCTGATGGCGACCAGCTTCGTGATGCGAGGCTCGTCGTCGGCGACGAGCACGAGTGGTTGGTTATTCATCCGAACTCCTGCTTGATGGAGCGGGGAGGGTGGTCAGGGTCCACGATCAAGCATCGCACACTCCAACCGCTCGCCCGCTCGAGGGCTCTGGCCTACGGCTCGCGTCGTCCGATGCGGATCAGCGCGATGACAAGGAACTCGAGGATCGTCCAGCCGACGAGGGCGACGAGCGCGGCGATGTCGAGGACCGAGTGGCCGGCGCTGATCGCGTTCGTGTGCAGGATCCCTTCGAATGGACCGATGAAGAAAGCGCTGGTGTCATAGATGAAGCGCACCAGCTCGTTGGCCTGGTTCGCCCAGGCCAGCAGCAGGACGATCCTGATCGCGATCAGGGCCTGGACGATGCCGAACAGGACGACGACCGCCCGTCGGGCGACCTCGGCGCCGCTCGGCGAGTGTGTGACGGTCTCCGACACGACCGATGACTGGCTGACGGTCTCAGGTGGATAGCCGGCTGGCTCGGCGTATGGGGTGGTATCTGCGGGTGGGGTGGTCACGCTCTGGCGCTCGACCACGCGCTGCTCATCCACGATGGGCTTCCTCCTGGGTTGAGTTCAGCAGCCATGATCAGGGCGGGGCCCGCAACCAGAGCCCTCGCAGGAGCCGAGAAGTGTTGCAATCTCCTTGCGCACGCCAGATCGGGGTTCGAAAACACGGCGCAGCAGCCGGGTTCCGCTTCAGTTGACGAAGCGCACCCTCCTGTTCTAAACTCCTCGTTCGCGTGTCCGCGCCCCACCATGTCCTCTTCGAGGAGTCCTGAATGGCCTTGGCCGAGTCAGCCAGCCGATTTGAGCTGGCCCCGACCCGTGAAAATTTCTCACATATTCCGGAGGTCCTTCCCCTCCCGAACCTGATCCAGACCCAGACCGAATCCTTCAATTGGTTCGTCCAGACCGGCCTCCGCGAGCTCCTGGACGAGATCACCCCGATCACCGACTTCACCGGCAAGAACCTCGAGCTCCACTTCCGCGACTACTACTTCGAAGAGCCCAAGTTCGACGAGAACGAGTGCCGTACCCGTGACCTGACCTACTCCAAGCCGCTCAAGGTCGAAGTCGACCTGATCGTCAAGGAGACCGACGAGGTCAAGCACCAGACCGTCTTCATGGGCGACTTCCCGTGGATGACGGAGCAGGGGACGTTCATCATCAACGGCGCCGAGCGCGTCGTGGTGTCACAGCTCGTCCGATCGCCG
>DATJIJ010000138.1:0-9766 GCA_035493355.1 Candidatus Methylomirabilota bacterium | reverse complement strand
GACAGGAAGATGCCCCAGGCGCTCGCACGCCGGGCGCCGATCGTCTCTTCCGCGACGTGCGCGGACGCGTCGTATCCGGTGTAGGTCCAGTTCGCCTGCAACAGGGAGAAGAAGAAGGCGAGGATGATCGGATAGCTATAGGCCGAACCGTACTTGAAGCTGAACCATGGGTTGTCGCTGCCCACCGGGAAGGTGTTGTCCCACGAGCCGGCGACGTCCACCGGTTGGATCTGGAAGAGCTTGAGCCCGGCGTCGACCTCGGTGGACTTGGTGCCCAGGAAGAAGAGGGCGGCCGCGATCACGATGACGAAGAAGATGTGCCACCAGACGCTGACCTGGTTGAAGAGCGCCACCACCCGCACGCCGGCGATGTTCAGCGCCAGCTCTACCGCGAGCAGCACGGCCATGGTGACCAGTGCGCCGCTGAGAGCGGGTCCCTCCGCCCCGAACGCCGGGTCGCCGAAGAAGACCGTCGTGTTCGAGTAGGCGCCACCGGTCAGCGGAGTGATGATCGCGCCGTTGATGAAGAGCGCCGCGGCGTAGTTGATGCCCGCCACGATTGCGAACTGGCCGATCAGGTTGAGCCAGGCGGTCCACCAGCCCCAGTTCTTGTTCTTCATCTTGCTGGCCCAGTAGTACAGGCCGCCGGCAGTGGGGTAGGCCGATGCCACCTCCGCCATCGCCGCCGCGATGCAGAGGACGAAGATCGTGATGAGGGGCCAGCCGATCAGGCTCGCTGCCGTCCCGGCCCAGGCCAGGCCGTAGTCGTAGAGGATCACGGCGCCGGTCAGGATCGAGATGATGCTGAAGCTGATCGCGAAGTTGGAGAACCCGCCCATGCTGCGCAGCAGCTCCTGGGCATACCCGAGTCCGTGCAGGTCCTGAACGTCCTGCTGGATGGTCTCCTCGCGGGATTGGGTCATCGGGAACCTCTCCTCCTTGGGACGAAGCCGCGGGCGTGACGGCCACGCGCTGCGCGGGCGAAGGTCAGGTCACGAGGTGGGCGATCGAATGCCGGCGAGGTGCGGGTCGCCTCCTTCCTCCAGTGAGCGCGACGGAACGCGCCGAAGCGGTGGAGCGCTCGTCGCGAAAGGCGAGCCGGACAGCGCGACTATAGCCATCGGCAAGGCGCGCGGGAAGGTCGGATTTACGCCGCGAGGTGGGGCTCCGGGAGAGCTAGCTCTCGTCGCCCTCGTCGCCGGACGTGGAGCCCTCTTCGCCACCCTCGCCCTCGGCGCCTTCGGCGCCCTCGGCAGCCTCGCCTTCGCCCTCGACCACGACCGGCTCGATCACTTCCTCCTCGCGAGGCGGCGTGACCTTGGCGACGAGGTCGTCGGGGTCGTTGACGACGGTGATCCGGGAATCCACGACCAGGTCGCGAACGTGGATCGTCGACTCGAGGTCGACCAGCGGTGCGAGATCGACGTCGATCTCATGGGGCAGATCGCCGGGGAGGCCGCGCACCTTGAGGTGGTCGAGCGAGGTGAAGAGGATCGCCCCTTCCATCTCGACAGCGGAGGAGGTGCCGGTGAAGACGAGCGGGATGTCGGCAAGCATCTCCTGCGTGAGGTCCACCGCGAAGAGGTCGACATGCAGCGGGCGACGCGTCAGCGGGTTGCGCTGGACACTCTTGATGATGGCGCTCGTCGGCTGGCCACCATCGACGGACACCTTCACGACGCCGGTGCGCCCCGCCTGGTGGTAGAGGACCTCGAGGGCCTTGGCGTCCACCTGCACGGGGATCGAGCCGATCTTCTTGCCGAACAGCACGCCGGGCACCACGCCGGTGGTGCGGAGACGTCTGTTCTGCTTGCCGTGCACCTCGCGGGCGTTCACGGCGATCTCCAGGTCCATGACTGTGGCTGATCCTCGACTGGCTCGCCCGGGCACGGCCGGACGGTGCGGACGACTGCTTGGGTGCCGCGGGATCGTAGCAGCGGCGCGAGGGAGCAGCAAGCGGAGGAGGCTAGACCTCGGTCAGGTCGACGATGCGACCGCCAATCGATCCGACGTCGGCGTACTCCTCGCGGTGCTCGACTCCGGCCTGCGTGAGCCCAAGGCCGGTCGCGGCCGCATCGGTCACGAACAGGTACGGTCGGGGGCCGATGCGGGCCTGGATCGAGTTCTTCAGGAGCCGATGGGCGACGTTGACGGCTGGACCAAGGATCTCGGTTCGTGCCCCCACCGTCTGTCGCACGACCCTGCCTCGGTGCAGGACCATCTTCAGGTCGAGGCTGCCGACAACGGGACATGCCGTGCACACGTGATCACTGGCCGCCTTTGCGTCTGCCCGCCGGGCCCGGAAGGCGCGGTGCACGCCCTGCAGCTGGCCGACGACGGAGTCTCCGTGGCCATCGAGCGCCTCGGCTGGCGCGGTGGCGAAGACGGCATCGCCTTCCAGCTTGGCGACCCCGAACTCGGGTTCGACGCCCTCCACCACGCTGCTGAGCAGCTCGCCCAGAACGGTGTACCCCGCCGGGATGCCTCCGCTGAAGTCAACGTCGTGCGCCTGCTCGACGCTGGCGAGGAAGCCGGTGTAGCCGGAGATGTCGGCGAGCAGGAGATAGCCCTCGCTCGCGGATGCATCGGCCTGCGTCACGCCCATCGGTCGCAGATGGTACTCGGCCGGCTTCGGTCTAGAATCGCGACCGAATGGCTGGCACGATCATGATTGTCGAGGACGAGCCCGCGGTGGCTCGCGGGGTTCAGGTCGCCCTCGAGCGCGAGGGCTACAGCACCACCATCGTCGGCACCGGCGAGGAGGCGCTCAAGCAGTTCGCCGATATCGCCCCCGACCTGATCCTCCTCGACGTCCGCCTCCCGGGCATCGACGGGTTCGAGGTCTGCCGGCAGCTCCGCCGTGAGACCCGAGCGCCAGTCCTCTTCCTTACGGCGCGCGCCGACGAGGTCGACAAGGTCGTCGGCCTCGAGATCGGCGCCGATGACTACCTCGTCAAGCCGTTCAGCGTCCGCGAGCTGGTCAGCCGGATCAAGGCGCTGCTGCGCCGCGCGTACGGCGAACTGGCCGATACCCAGACGGGACGCACCCTGCGCCGCGGCGACCTGGTGATCGACCTCGAGCGGCGGCGCGTGACGCGCGGGACCGAGCGGATCAGCCTGACGACGACCGAGTTCGACCTCCTCCGCCACATGGCCACCAAGCCGGGGCGCGTCTACACGCGAACGCAGCTGCTCGAGCTGGTACGCGACTACGAGGCGCTCGAGGCCGACGAGCGGACGATCAACGTCCACATCAGCCACATTCGCGACAAGATCGAGCCGGACCCCGCCCAGCCCCGCTTCATCAAGACGGTGAGGGGCGTCGGGTATGCATTCAGCGAAGACTGACCAACCGCCGGGAGTCAGCCGGTGGCCGGCGAGTCCCCTGGGCCTGATGCAGCGCCTCAACGTGCGGCTGGTGATCGCGCTCGCCAGCGTCGCCCTCGTCGCCCTTCTGGTCTCTGGCGCGACCCTCAATCAGATCCTGCCCGGCCTCTTCGTCAGCCAGGCCGAGGATCGCGCCAGGTTCGCGGCTGCGGCGACCATCCTGCTCATCCAGGAGCAGGCACCTGGTCAGTCAGCCGAAGTGATGCTCACCCCGGAGCTGCGGAACACCCAGTTCCTCCAGCCCCTGGCCCAGGCGGCCGCCAACACCCTGGTCCAAGGCACGGTGACCATCTCGTACGAGGATGGGTCCGTGGCCGCCGTCGCTTCGCCCGATCCCGACTCGGACAAGCAGTTCCGGGCGCAGGGGCTGCGGCCCGACCCGGAGGTGCATGGCCAGCCCGTCAGCACTCCGCGGAGCAATCCTCTCATCCTGCCGGGGTTCCCACCTCGCACGCTGACCTTGGTCGTGACGGTCTCCAAGCCCTACACCCCGCGGCTCGCCACGCTCGACAGCGTGCGGGGGACGCTCATCTTCGCGGGGTTCATCGCGCTCGCGGTGTCGATGGTCGTCGGTGTGCTGGTGGCACGACGCATGACCACGCCCCTCGCACGGCTCCGCCGCGCGTCGAGCCGCCTGGCCCAGGGGCAGCTCGACGAACGGGCCCCGCGCTCCGACATCGTCGAGATCGACGACCTGGCACGGCAGTTCAACGTGATGGCCGACCGGCTCTCGGAGTCGCTGCGACTCCTCGAGGCGGACCGTGATCGGCTTCGAGAGTTCGTCGCCGATGTCTCACACGAGCTGCGCACCCCGATCGCGGCGCTGCGAGCCTTCACCGAGCTGCAGCGCGATGGACAGGTCGACGAGGCGACCCGCCGCGAATTCCTGGACCGATCGAGCGAGCAGATCAGCCGGCTCGACTGGATGAGCACCAACCTGCTCGACCTGTCGCGGATCGACGCCGGCATCTTCCCGCTCGACATCCGGCTCGGCGACCTGCGCGACCCCATCCGGTCTGTCGTCGAGGCGCACGCCGAGCTTGCCGAGCAGCGCGGCGTCTCCCTCGTCAGCGAGGTGCCGCAGTCGCCGGTGATGCTGCCGTTCGATCGGGAGCGGATCGTCCAGCTGCTGACCAACCTCGTGGGCAACGGCCTGAAATTCACGCCGCGAGGGGGCGAGGTGCGCGTCCAGCTCACCGACCAGCCGGAGGGTGCCGTCCTCGAGGTTCGCGACAGTGGCCCCGGGATCCTGGCCGGCGAGCTGCCGCGCGTCTTCGAGCGCTTCTTCCGCGGCACGAACGTCGGCGACGCGCGTGCCTCGGGGAGCGGCCTGGGACTCGCGATCGCCCGTTCGATCGTCGAGATGCACGGCGGGCAGATCGAGGTGGCCAGCGCCATCGGCGAGGGATCGGCCTTCACGGTGCGGCTGCCGCGCAACGCGGAGGTCGCGCAAGGTCAATGAAACTTCACCCCTCGCTGCGCACGCCCGCAACGCGCCCGGAGCACGATCGCTTCGACGCCCCAGACGTGAAAGCAGTGAGCACGAACTTCCGATGACCGACCAAGACGAACCCGAATCCAAGGCTGAAGAGCCCAAGCCTGCCGGCCCCGAGGCTGGAGAGCCCGAGGTCCTCCGCTACGGCCCTCCCCCCAGCCAGCCAACCCGACCCACCTGGGACACCCCCGCGTGGTCGAGCGCAGCCCCGCAGCCGACGCAGCCGCGGGCGCAGCGCAGTCTCGGCGTCGTCTCCGTCATGACCATCGCGCTGGTGACGGCGATCGTCTCCGGCTCGCTCACCGCCGCGGCCGTGTCGAACCTCATGCGCCGCAATTCGAATGGCGTGACGAACGAGCCCACCGGCAGCTCGGTGAGCCAGGTGCACATCGACGAGTCGAGTGCCGTGATCACCGCCGTCGCGCGGGTCATGCCAGCGGTCGTCGTGATCGAATCGCGCAGCAGCGGCGGGGTGCTGGGCGGTGCGAATGGCACCGGCTCCGGATTCATCTTCGACCCGAATGGCTGGATCCTGACCAACAAGCACGTGGTCCAGGGGGCGGATGAGATCAGCGTCAAACTGAACGACAGCCGTATCTTCAGCGGCCGGGTGTACGGCATCGACACGCTGACCGACCTCGCCATCGTGAAGATCGACGCGACCGGACTACCAGCCGCCACGCTCGGATCGAGCGAGGAGCTCGAGCTGGGGCAGCTGGCGATCGCCATCGGCAACCCGCTCGGCAACTTCGAGAACACGGTCACCACCGGGGTCGTCTCCGGGCTGGGTCGGCAGATCCAGGCTGGCGACGCGAATGGCACCAGCTCCGAGCAGCTGAACAACCTGATCCAGACCGATGCGGCCATCAACCCGGGCAACTCGGGCGGACCGCTCATCAACAGCGCCGGCCAGGTGATCGGAATCAACACGGCGGTCAACCAGGACGCGCAGGGCATCGGCTTCGCCATCCCCATCAGCGTCGCGAAGCCGATCGCCGAGCTGGCGCTCGTCGGCAAGCCGATTGCCCGGCCGTGGATCGGGGTCTACTACAAGGTCGTCGACCCGCAGGTCGAAAAGGACCTGGGGCTGTCGGTTGACCACGGCGTGCTGATCGACAAGCCGGAGAGCGGCGCCCCAGCCGTCTTCGCGGGGAGCCCGGCCGACAAGGCGGGTCTCGTTGAAGGTGACGTCGTGGTCGCCGTCGATGGCGACCCGGTTGACCAGGACCACGACCTGTCGACGCGGATCCTGCCGCACGTGCCGGGTGACACGGTCACTCTCAGCGTGGTGCGCGACGGGCGAACGCTCGAGATCGACGTCACCCTCGGGACCCTGCCGACGACCCCCTAGTCGCCACGCGTGCGGCGAATCCGCACCTCGACCGCGTCAAAGGCCCCGGACAACGGGGCCTTTGGCTTGCGGAGCCGCACCTCGACGTCGTCGACCGCGTGCTGGGCCAGCACGGCGTCGGCGATCGCGGCGGCCAGCGCCTCGAGCAGATGGAAGGAGCGCTCCGCGACGATGCTCCCGGCGAGGTCGAAGAGTGATGAGTAATTGATGGTGTCGGCGAGGTCATCGGTCGCCGCCGGCTTGCTGAGGTCGAGGCGCAGGACGAGGTCCACCTCGATGGGCTGCGGCGAGGCGCGCTCCTCGTCGGAGACGCCGTGTCGGCCCGAAAACTGCATCCCGCGCAGCGTGATCCGGTCGCTCATCCACCCCACCTCACGATCCCATCGGCCACCCGAACAGTCTTCATCATCCGCTCGACGTCATGGACCCGCACGACATCGGCTCCGGCGGCGATGGCCAAGGCGACGCTGGCGGCCGTCCCCTCCAGCCTCTCGTCCGGCGGGGCGCCGCCGAGGAGCTCGCCGATGACCCGTTTGCGGCTGGTGCCGACCAGCAGCGGCAGCCCCCCGAGCGCCGCCTTCAGCTCGGCGAGGCGGTGGAGGACCTCGATCGAGTGGGCTGGGGTCTTGCCGAAGCCGATTCCCGGGTCGACGATCAGGTGCTCCCGTGGAATGCCCGCCGCGATCGCGTCGTCGATCCTGGCGCGGAGCCAGGCGACCACCTCGTCGAAGACCCCGTTCGGGTACTCGGCAACCTCCTTGTTATGCATCAGGACGAGATGTGCCCCGCCCTCGGCGGCGGCGGCCAGGGTGTCGGGATCGCGCTGGCCGGCCCACACGTCATTGACGAGCGTCGCACCGGCGGCAAGCGCCTGGCGCGCTACCGATCCCTTGGTCGTGTCGATGCTGATCCGCGCGCGGTCGCCGAACAGCGCGGAGAGGGCGACCACGACGGGCATCGCCAGTGCCGCCTCGTCCTCGCCCGATATCGGTGGGTGCTCGCCGTAGAACTGGGCTGGGCGAGACGACTCCGCACCAACGTCCAGCAGCTGCGCCCCGGCGTCCACGAATCCGCGAGCCTGCTCGACAGCTGCCGCCACGACTTCGGCCTCGCTGCGCCCGGGCGTGGCGATGCCGTCGCCACTGAACGAGTCAGCGGTGACGTTGATGATGCCCATCACCCAGGTCCGCTCGCCCCAGCGAAGCTCGATCATGCTTCCACCTCGCCGAGGAGGATCCCACGGACGGCGCCCACGAGGTAGAGCGAGCCTGCCACCACGACCGGCTGATCTGGGGATTCGCGGAGCTCAGCAGCGACCGCGAGTGCGTCGTTGGGGGTGGCCGCCGTTCGCCCGCCCTGCGCGCCGATCCGTCGCCAGCGGCCGAGCAGCTCGCCGGCGGGGATGGCGGTGGGGTCCTCGACCCGGGTGAAGATCGGCCGCGGCTCGAGGGGCGCGAGCGCCCGAAGCACCGCCGCCACGCGCTTGCCGCGGGTCGCCCCGAAGACCACGGGGAAGCGGCGCATCCCAAGCTCTGCGAGGGCGCGGGCCAGGGCTCGGGCGCCGGCCGGGTTATGGGCGCCGTCGAGGAGGACTGGACCGATTTGCGTCTCCCGCAGCAGCTCGAGGCGGCCGGGCCATTGCGCTGCCGCAAACCCCCGCCGAATCGCGGCATCGTCGAGTGGGAGGGCAGCGCCTCGGCGGACCGCATCCTCCGCGAGGGCGTCGAGGAGCGCCAGCGCAACCGCGGCATTGGCGGCCTGATGGCTGCCCAGCAGCCCTACCCGCAGACCACCCAGCGCGCCGCCGGGGCGCTTGGCGTCGACGACGATCCCGTCCCAGCCGGTGTCGATGACGGCTGCGTCGTACGGCTGCCCGGGGCCGGCCCGACGGAGGGTCGCGCCGACCGCCGCGCTGCGGGCGAGGATGGGAGCCAAACCTCGGCCCAGTGCCCCGGTCACCGCCAGGTTGCGGGGCTTGATGATCGCCGCCTTCTCCCCGCCGATGGCGGCCAGGGTTGGCCCAAGCAGCTTCTCGTGGTCGTGCTGGACGTTCGTGATGGCCGCCACCCCGGTGTCCAGGACGTTGGTGGCGTCGAGGCGCCCGCCGAGCCCCACCTCGACCAGGGCCAGGTCGATGCCCGCGGCGGCGAGCTCGTTGAACGCAGCGGCGGTCAGCGCCTCGAACTCGGTCGGCGGGCCGAGGCGATCCGTGACGCGGTCGATCGCGGTCATCACCGCCTCGAGCAGCGCGGCGAACCGTTCGCGGCTGATCGGCTCGCCGTCGATCGCGATCCGCTCCCGGTAGGTGACGAGGTGTGGCTTCGGCATGGTCCCGATCCGCAGGCCAGCCTCCTGGAGCGCGGAGCGAGCAAGCGCCACGACACTCCCCTTGCCGTTGGTGCCGCCCACCAGCGCGCCGCGCAGCTGCCGCTGCGGGTTGCCGAACTCGTCGAGGAGCGCCTCGATCCGGGCCAGGCCCAGGCTGATCCCGAAGCGCCCGCGGGAGCGGAGCGCGGCCACCGCTGCTTCGTAGTTGGCGGCCAGGCTCAGGAGGCCCCTTCGTCCTCGTAGAAGACGCAGTCGTGGTACTGCCCGGTCATGCACAGGTCGCTCACGTAGCTGCTGTCGAGGTGGACGCCACCACGCAGGTCGCATCGGTTCACGACTCCGTCCTGCTTCATGAGCATCCGGAGCACGCCCGGCGAGTCGGTGCCGACCCGCCCCTTCGCCCCGTGCGTCAGGTAGAAGTGCGGGCAGGAATGGCGACGCGGCTTGCTGTAGCCAAGCGGCACGCCCCGGCGGCCGACATGGACGGTGAGAGGCTCAGGCGTTCCGGCGAACCGCTTCTCGGCAATGGCGCAGCGCCCGGGTTCACAGTCGATCTCGTTGTGGCAGCACGCCCGGGCTGGGCCGACGCCGTCGACCGCCCAGAGCTCCCAGCAGGGACGCCGCAGGATGAAGGCGGGGCAGCGATACCGGATGGTGAGCGTGCAGTTCTCAACCTCCCAGCACATCGTGCGGCGGTCGCCGGTGGGACGCTCGGGGGCGAACGGGTCCGCCACCTGGCGCCGATCCATGCTGGTGCGGCGCTCGGTCTTGATGATCACCGGCTGAGTCTAGCCCCTGCGCGGGCTCGCACCTCGGTCAGGGCTCAGGCGAGAAAGTCGCGCAGCCGCTCCTCGAGCGCCGCCTGCGGCATGTAGCCAACCAGGCGGGCAGCCTCGCGGCCGTCCTTGAAGACGATCATGGTCGGGATGCTGAAGATGCTGTAGCGCATCGCCAGGCCCTGGTTCTCGTCGGTGTTCACCTTGGCCGTGACGATCTTGTCCGCATGCGCCTCGCCCACGGCCTCGACGACAGGGGAGACGAGGCGGCAGGGACCGCACCACGGGGCCCAGAAGTCGACCAGGACCGGCTTCTCGGCGTTCAGGACCTCTGCCTCGAAGGTCGCGTCGTCGACCGTCATCGGGGCTGTCATCTTCTCGGGGAACCTCCAGGTCGCGATGGGTTGGGCGGCGCGGATCGTAGCACCG
>DATJIJ010000137.1:0-4770 GCA_035493355.1 Candidatus Methylomirabilota bacterium | reverse complement strand
GATTGACGAGCTGGGAACGCTCGATGAGCGGCTGCGCGACCTCGGCACCGCGATCGCGTTCCCTCCGACGCCGCCCCTCGCCGCCATGGTGGCCGATCGATTGCGGCAACCCCCACCGCGGATGGGCCTTGCGCGCCCGATCGGACGCGGGCTGGCACTCGCTGTGGCGGCCACCATCCTGCTGGTCGGGATCGCGGCCGCGTTCGGGCTCGGCCTCGGCGGCCTGCGGCTGACCTTCGGCCCTGCCTCCTTCTCGCCCGCTCCGTCGCTCCTGGTCGGGCCCGGGCTCGGTGAGGCCACCACGCTCGACGACGCCCGACGCGACGTTGAGTTCGCGCTGCGCGTTCCGGAGCTTGCCGAGCTCGGCGATCCGGACCTCGTCTACCTGGCGGAGCCCCCGACCGGTGGGGCCGTCACGCTCCTGTACGGCGAGCGGCCCGGTTTCCCGCCTGATCCGGGCACCGGGATCGGCCTGATCGTGACCGAGTTCCGCGCCGACATCGGTCCTGAGCTGTTCGAGAAGCTCATCGACACGGGAGTTCGGGTCACCGCGACCGAGGTGAACGGAAACGCGGGCTGGTGGGTCGCCGGCGGTGACCACTTCTTCTTCTACCGCGACGCGAACGGCCGGGTCGTGGACACCACCCTGCGCCTCGCCAGCGACACGCTCATCTGGGAAGAGGACGGCGTCACGCACCGGGTGGAGAGGGCCCCATCGCTGGCGGACGCGCTCCGGGTCGCCGAGTCTCTCCCCTAGCGATTGCTCAGAAGCCGAGGTTCGGCTTCACCACCATCAGGAAGACGATCACCACGACCATGGCGGTCAGGAACATGCCGCCGCGCTGGACCTTGGTGATAAGTGCCGCCAACGCCGGGGGCGGGCCGCTCGGCGCCGATCCGGCGGGCGCATCGGGCGGCGGACTCGACGTCATCTCGATGATCCGGTTGGTGACCGGCAGCTGCACGGCCACCGCGTAGGTGAAGAGGATGACGTAGAGGATGATCCCGAGCGCCAGCCAGCGCGAGTCACGACTGAAGGGATCGATTCCGGCCGACCAGATGAGGCCGATGCCCGTGACGGGCATGGTCAGCGCCACCGGGACCTGGCGCTTGGTCGAGATGGCGTGCGAAACGCGGACTGCGAAGTTGGCGTGGGCGCGATCGGCGGCGCCCATCGCCCCGATGATCGGGAACGAGAAGCTCGGGCCGAAGGCGATGATCGCGCCCAGCACGTGCAGGACCAGGAACCAGGGGATCAGCTCCGGCATCGGTTCTCCTCGTCGGGTGTTGGATGGCGCTCGCAGTCTAGGCCCGCGTGGTCGTCGCTGATAGGCTGCCGGCGTGACCTTTGAGAGCCTCGACTTCGTCTACATGCCGAGCCGTGACGTGGCGGCAGACATGGCCTACTTCACCGATGTCCTCGGCGGCCGGCTCATCTTCGCGGTCGAGGGGATGGGGACACGAGTGGCGATGGTGAAGCTCACTGAGGGACCGCCGCGGGTCCTGCTGGCAGGGCACCTCGAGGGAGACCAGCCGGTGCTCGTCTACCGTGTGCCTGACCTCAAGGCCGCGATGCGGGAGCTCGCGGAGCGAGGCTGGCACCGCGAGTCCACCTTCGAGATACCGCACGGACCGGTCTGCCCCTTCCGGACGCCGGGAGGCCATCGGCTCGCGATCTACCAGCTCGCCCGGCCCGAGGTCGGAGAGCATTTCGAGGGTCGCCGCGACTTCTAATGGGCTCGGGTGGCAACCGAAGCCGGTGCCGCGGCGTCCTTGCGGCATGAAAGCCATGATCGTGATGCTCCTGCTGTCCGGCTGTTCCCTCCTCTCCGGCGGCGGGACGGCCTCGCTCGACGGGGAGTGGCTGCTCCAGGCCGGTACCAACCAGGGCGTCGCGATCCCGCTCGTGGCGGGCAGCACCGTCACCCTCCAGGTCGCCGGAACCCAGGCCGGCGGCTCGGCCGCGTGTAACTCGTACGGCGGCAAGCTCCAGGTATCGGGCTCCACCATCTCCATCGGCGAGCTGTTCCAGACCGAGATGGCCTGCCTCGACAACCGGCTGATGGAGCTGGAGTCGGCCTACCTCGCCGCCCTGCCACGCGTCACGACCGCGGCACGGAGCGGCAACGGCCTCCTCCTCACCGGTCCGCAGGTGGAGCTACGCTTCACCCTCGTCCCGCCGGTTGCGAACGCGAAGCTCGTCGGGACGACCTGGATCCTCGATTCGCTCATCACCGGTGATGCCGTCTCGTCGACGGTCGGCGAACGGGTGACGCTCCAGTTCAGCGCCGACTTCCGGCTCGCCGCCTCGACCGGCTGCCGCAACGTGACCGGGACCTACACCATCTCCGGGGAGCAGGGGCAGGTGACCCTGGATCCATACGACACCATCGGCTGTGCCGCGGAGCTCGGCGACCAGGATGCGCACATCCTCGAGGTGCTCTCCCACAGCTTCGGGATCAGCGTCGACGGTGATCGCCTGACCCTCACCGCTGGTGACAAGGGCATCGGCTACCGCGCCGACCGTTAGGCGGTCAGCTCCAGGCCGGCAGGATAGCGGCGGTCCCCGCCTACGCGCTCTCCTGGATCAGCCCGTCGCGCATGTGGATGATCCGGTCGCAGAACGCGCCGACCTCCGCGTCGTGCGTGACGAGCAGGAGGGTCTGGCCGCGCTCCTGGTTGAAGCGACGCAGCAGGGCAAGGACCTCGCGGCTGTGCTCGCTGTCCAGGTTGCCGGTCGGCTCGTCGGCGAGGAGAAGCTTCGGCTTGTTGACGAGCGATCGCGCGATCGCGACGCGCTGCTGCTCACCGCCGGAGAGCTCCATCGGCCGGTGGTCGGCACGCTCGGCCAGCCCAACCCAGCCGAGGGCCTCGGTCGCGCCCGTCATCGCCTCGCGACGGGAGGTGCCGGCATATTCGCCGGCAAGTGCGACGTTCTCGGCGGCGGTCAGGGTCGGCACCAGGTTGTACGACTGGAAGACGAAGCCCATGGTGTCGGCGCGCATCCGCGTGCGCGTCTTCTCGGACATGGCGGTCACATCCACGCCGGCGATGTGCAGCTCGGCGGGCGCTCCGCCGTCTCCATCGGGCGCATGGAGGAGGCCCAGGATGTGCATCAGCGTGCTCTTTCCGGAGCCGGACGGGCCCATCAGCGCCACCATCTCGCCCTGGTCAATCCGGAGATCGACGCCGCGCAGCGCCTTCACCTGGTTGCGGCGGCTCAGCCGATAGGTCTTGCGAAGGTTGCGCCCCTCGAGGAGGGCCCGGGCAGCTGTCATCACTCGTACCGCAGCGCTTCGACGGGGTCGAGCCGCGCCGCGCCCCAGGCGGGGATGACGCCCGCCAGCATGCCCAGGATCGTGGAGAAGCCCACTGCAAAGATCGCGGTTCCCGGCGTCAGGTCGAAGAGGATCGTCCCCGAGTCGCGCCCGGCCTCGTTGGCCAGCACCACCACGATGGCGCCCAGTCCCAGGCCGATGAGACCACCGATGAGCCCGATCACGGCGGCCTCCGTCACCAGCTCCCGGATGATCCGGCCCCGTGAGCCACCGATCGCGCGCTTGATCCCGATCTCGCGCGTCCGCTCGGCGACTGACATCGCCATGGTGTTGATGACTGAGAGGCCGCCGACCACAAGGCTGATGACGGCAACCCCGATGATGATGGCGTTGAAGATGGCGGTCGCTGATCCCACCTGCTCGTCGAACTCGGCCCCGGTCAGGGTCTTGGTGTTGTCGACGCGCTCCTCGATGAGCGCCGCCAGGTCCGCCGGGTCAGTCGCCGGAGCAGGGAAGACGACCACCTGGCTGATGAGCTCATCGGCTGGGATGGCGTCCTGCACGGCCGCCGGGAGGGTCTTGTGGAAGAGCAGCTGGGCTGCCTCCAGCGGCACGAAGACCGACGTATCGGGGGCAGTGAGGGTTGGCTCCAGGATCCCCACCACCTCGAACTGCTCGCCGCGCATCTCCATGGCGTCCCCGACTCCGGCCTTCTGCTGCCGCGCCATGTCGCTGCCCAGAACGATCACCCGGCTGCCCTCGTCGTCTGCGGTGAGGAGGCGGCCCTGCGCCGCTCGCAGCTCGAACGTCTCGTGCCCCTTGTCCGAGCCGGCGACGAGGCCGACGATCGTCTGAGCACCTCCGAAGGCGTTTGCCTCCGGGTCGAAGATCAACTGCACCTCGGGCGCCGCCGCGGCAACGCCGTCCAGGCCGCGAATCTGGTCGGCGACTGCGATGTTCATCGGCGTCAGCCCAATCCCGACGGCCAGGTTCGACGCGTCCGTCACGAGGACCTTGCCCCCGAAGTACTCGCTCCCGCCAGCGACCAGGGCGTTGATCTTGTTGGCCATCGAGCTGAAGACGACCAGGGCCCAGATCCCGATCGTGATGCCCAGGATCGTGAGCGTCGTCCGCAGCTTCCGGCGCGAGAGTTGGCGCAGCAGGCGCATGAGGTCCTCAATTCGGGGGTCCGTCGCCAGCCCGACGGAGTCCGAAGACTACTAGGAATCGGGCGGCGGAGCGTTTCGGCTACCATCCCCCGTCCATGACCCGACCGATGATCGTGGCTGAGGGGCTCGAGAAGCACTTCGGCACGACTCACGCCCTGCGCGGACTCGACCTCGACGTCGCCGAGGGGACGATCCTTGGGCTGCTCGGACCGAATGGAGCGGGCAAGACGACCGCGGTCCGCATCCTCACCACCCTGCTTCGGCCTGACGCAGGACGGGCTGAGGTGGCGGGCCTCGACGTCCTCAAGCACCCATCCGATGTG
>DATJIJ010000136.1:0-21411 GCA_035493355.1 Candidatus Methylomirabilota bacterium | reverse complement strand
CGCATCAACGACCTCCCGGGGGTGACATCGATGGGTCTGGCGGATATGGAGCGGGACCTCTCGGGCGACGGGCCACTCGTGTACTCGACCACGGTGGACGACGGAGGCCTTTCGACCAGCGTCAGCCGTGGCGATACCCAGGCCGGAGAGACCTCCGCGCCCGGTCCCAACTGAGGGCGGAGACGACGAATCGGGCCCGTACCCCTGGCCGGATACACTTGACCCGATGACCACCGTCACCCGACCTGAGGTCCGTATCGCCGAGCGCGCCGGCTTCTGCTATGGCGTGCGGCTGGCGATCGACAAGGCGAAGCACGCACGCGACGAGGGGAAGGAGGTCACCACCCTCGGCCAGCTGGTGCACAACCCCGGCATCAAGGCCGACCTCTCCGACCGCGGGATCCGCACCGCCGACCTCGCCGACCAGGTCGAGGGGGGCACGCTCGTGATCCGCGCCCATGGGGTGCCGGCGGACGAGCTCGAGCAAGTGCGTGGGAAGGCGGACATCGAGGTGATCGACGCGACCTGCACCTGGGTCCTGCAATCCCAGAAGGCGGCGCGCGAGCTGGCTGAGGCGGGGTACACGGTCTGCATCATCGGCCACGAGGACCATCCGGAGGTCAAGGGCGTCCGCTCCTACGCCGGGGAGAAGCACGTGGTCGTCGACGACATGGACCGATCCACCTGGGAGCGCGTGCCGCACACCAAGAAGATCGGCGTCCTCAGCCAGTCGACGATCCTGCCCTTCAAGCTCGAGGAGTTCGCCGCCTTCTGCCTCCGGCGCTGCCACGACCTGCGCGTGGTGAACACCGTCTGCCCGGTGACCCTCACGCGCCAGGCCGATTCGGTGGTGCTGGCGGGGGAGGTTGACGGGATGATCGTGGTGGGTGGCAAGAACAGCAGCAACACCAAGGAGCTGGCCGTGAAGTGCCTCGAGGTCTGCGCCGAGACCGTGCACGTCGCCGATGCCGCCGAGCTCGAGGCCGAGCACCGCGACTGGATCCGCGGCAAGGCCCGCATCGGGATCACCGGTGGCACCTCCACCCCGGAGGTCGACCTCGAGGAGGTTCGCGACCGGATCTACGCCCTTACGGCGTAGCTGGCACCGCGACATCGAGAAGCCGCCGAAGGCGGCGTCGCAGCAGCTTGTACGAAAGGTGCCGCTGGGCGATCTCGAAGTTGCGGCGCGCGGCGCGTCGCTGTCGGGCCGGGTTGGCAATCACGGCGCGCACGGCGGCCACCGTCTCGTCCGTGATGGCGCCGTCGATCTCGATCAGCTCCATTCCGAGCGGCGCGATGTCGGCGACATAGACCGGGTATCGATTCACCACCACCGGGCGCCCGTGGAAGATGGCCTCGATGAGGGCATTGCCGAACCCCTCGTATGAGCTCGGATAGGTGATCAGGTCCGCCGCGGCATAGGCATCGCCCAGGGTGTGGGCAGGGCCGATGGGGATTCCTTCGTGGTCGGGTTCGAAGCGGTCAGCGGCGTACTGCAGCCTGACCCCGGCACGCTGGGCGAGGCGCTCGAGCTGGACGAGGTACTCGAGACCCTCGTCGCCCGCTGGGCTGGTGATGAGGAGGACCGACTCCGGGTCGCCGAGCCGGCCGACGAGCTCGATCGCCAGCTCGATGCCCTTTCGCGGCACGACCCGCGTCGGCTGCACCACCAGCAGCCCGCCGGATCCCATCCCCAGCTCCCGCCGCATCCGATTGCGGACCTGGCGCCCGTGGCTCGGCAGCGGCTGGTCGAAGTCGAAGACGTTCGGGACGACCACGGATTCGATGCCACGCCGCTTGCGAAGCTCGCTGGCGGCGATGCTGTTGATGCTCGCGTGCCGCACGGTGGGCAGGTCAGGTGGAAAGGCCGCGTCGAGGATCTCCGGCACGACCGACGTCGCGAACCGCTCCCGCTCCCACCAGTAATCGTGATGGTGGCCGATCGCCGCGACCCCGGTCTCCTCGACCAGCCGGCGCAGCGCAACCCCCAGCGGGAGATGCATCGGGATCGCCCACGCGTTCTCGACGATCAACACCTCGAGGCGATTGCGCTCGAGCCAGTCGTGCAGCGGTGGAAGGAGCTGGCCGGCCAGCCGCTCGATCTCGCCGCGCACCGCATTGGGGTCGCTGCCCGGATCGAATGCCGCGGCCGTGACGCGCGCCGCGGGCGGGTAGGTGAAGTGCATCGCGGGGATGAGCCGCGCGTTCGAGCGCAGGGCGTCGAGCTCCCCGGCGCACAGCCGAACCTCGTGGCCGAGGCCCAGGAGGACCGTCTCCCACTTGGCGGCCTCGAAGGTGACGCCGTCCACCCCGGCGAGGCGGGTGCCCACGATCCCAATCCGCATCCCGGCCATGCTACCCGTACACTCGGGACATGTCCCTTCCTGTGGTCGCCATCGTCGGCCGCCCCAATGTCGGCAAGTCCACGCTCTTCAACCGCCTCGTCGGGGAGCGCGTTGCGATCGTCGAGGACATCCCTGGCACGACCCGCGACCGGGTCTACGGCGTCGGCGAGTGGAACGGCCGGCGCTTCACCGTGGTCGACACGGGCGGCCTCGAGCTGACCCCCGGCAGTCACATCGAAGAGCGCGTGCAGGACCAGGCCCGCGTCGCGATCGAGGAGTCCGACCTGGTCCTCTTCGTGGTCGACGCCGCCGCCGGCATCGCTCCGCTCGACCACGAGGTCGCCGATCGATTGCGGCGCGCCGGCAAGCCGACGATCCTCGTCGTGAACAAGGCCGACAATCCTCGCCGCGAGCACGAGGGGGCTGAGTTCTACGCCCTCGGCTTCGAGCCCACCGTCGCCGTGAGCGCCCAGCACGGCCGGAGCACCGGCGACCTCCTCGACCTCGTCACGGATCGCCTCCCGCCGGCCGAGGCGGGGGAGACGATCCCGGAGGCATCGGTCTATGACGGGCGCGACCTGAACGAGGGCGACCTCGCCGAGCTGGCCGAGACCGAGATGGGACCGCCGCGCGTGGCGATCGTGGGCCGCCCCAACACCGGCAAGTCAACCTTCGTCAACCGGGTGCTCGGCGAGGAGCGGATGATCGTCTCCGAGATCCCGGGGACGACGCGTGACCCGGTCGACTCCGCGGTGATGGTGAATGGCGAACCAATGATCCTGGTCGATACCGCCGGCATTCGACGTCGCGGCTCGGTTGATCGCGGGATCGAGCGCTACTCGGTGCTGCGCGCCATGAAGGCGATCGACCGTGCGGACGTGGCGATCGTGATGATCGACGCCACCGAGGGCTACACCGCGCAGGACGCCCATGTCGTCGGCCACGTCCTCGAGGCCGAGAAGGGGATCGTGCTGGTCATGAACAAGTGGGACGCGCTGGAGAAGGATGGCCACACGGCCGACGAGTGGACGAAGACCCTCCGCCGCGAGGCGCCGTACCTGGTGTGGGCAGACATCGTCTTCGCATCGGCGCAGACGGGCCAGCGCGTGGATCGGATCCTGCACGAGGCGCGTCGGGTGGCGGAGGAGCGCTTCCGCCGCATCCCGACCGGAGAGCTGAACCGCCTGGTCACCGATGCGGTTCGCGCCCACCCGCCCGCGCACGTCCGCAACCGGCTGCCGAAGATCCTGTACGCGACCCAGGTGGCGATCGGGCCGCCGACCTTCGTCATCTTCGTCAACGACCCGGAGCTCATCCACTTCAGCTACCGGCGCTACCTGGAGAACCGGATCCGTGCGGAGTACGGGTTCCTGGGCACACCGATCAAGCTGATCTTCCGGCAGCGCGTCTCCGAGGAGGCCGCCCGGCGTACCTCGCGGCCGCGACGAGTGGCTCGCTCGCGGCGCTGAGCCTGCCGCAGCGCGATCCCGCATCGGCCACAATGAGCCGTGGCCCGCATCCTCCTCTACACCGGCAAGGGTGGCGTCGGCAAGACGAGCGTGGCCGCTGCCACGGCCCTCGCCTGCGCGAAGCGCGGCTACCGAACGATCGTCGTCTCGACGGACATCGCCCACAGCCTGGGCGACGTCTTTGGGGTTGAGCTTGGGCCGCAGCCGCTCGAGATCGCGCCGAAGCTGTGGGCCCAGGAATCGGACGTCTTCTTCAACGTCGCGCGCTACTGGGGGCGCATCCAGGAGTACGCGGCGAGTGTCCTTCGCTGGCGCGGCCTCGACGAGGTGCTCGCGGAGGAGATGACCGTGCTGCCGGGCATGGACGAGGTCGGCAGCCTCCTCTGGATCGCCGAGCATCACGACTCGGGGGACTACGACGTGGTCGTCGTCGACGCGGCGCCGACCGGCGAGACGCTGCGTCTCCTTTCGTTGCCCGAGGCCGGCAAGTGGTGGATGGAGAAGATCGAGCCTATTGGCCGCCGCATCACGAAGCTCACCGGGCCGTTCATCCAGCGCGTAGTCGGGATGCCGATGCCCGGCGATGAGGTCTTCAACGCCGGTGAAGAGCTCTTCCGGCGCCTCGAGCACATGCACGACCTGCTGATCGATCCGGATCGCACGTCGGTGCGAGTCGTGCTGACCCTCGAGCAGGTCGTGATCAAGGAGGCGCAGCGCTCCTTCACTTACTTCCACTTGTACGGCTACCCGACCGACCTGGTCGTCGCCAACCGCGTCCTCCCCGATGACGTTGGGTGGAAGTACTTCCGCGGCTGGTATGAGCGCCAGCAGCGCTACGGCCCGATGGTCGAGCAGGCGTTCGCGCCGATCCCGATCATGAAGGCCCCATTCCTCGATCGGGAGGTGATCGGGTTGCAGGTCCTGGCCGAGCTCGGGGAGGCGCTCTATGGCGACAAGGACCCGAACCAGCAGTTCTACGTCGGGCGCCCGTACGCGGTCGCGCGCCAGGACGGCGAGTTCATCCTCTCCGTGGAGCTGCCGTTCGCGACCAAGGAGCAGATCAACCTCTCGCGTCATGCCGACGAGCTGGTGATCGATGTCGGTACCTGGCGGCGCAACCTGGTGCTCCCGCGCATCCTGATCGAGGCCACGACGCTCGGGGCCAAGTTCGACGACCATGTGTTGAAGATTCGCTTCGCCGCCCCGCCGCGAAGCACAGATGGAGGTGGAAAGCGTGGCAATGGATAACGATCGAACAGCCGACCTGGAGGCGCGCATCGCCGACCTCGAGAGTCGCCTCCCCCGCGGCGAGCGCGGCGAACGCCGCGAGACCATCGAGACCGCCTTCTGGGCGGTAATGCGCAACATCCTCCCCGGTGAGACCCGGACCCACATGAAGGCTGCCGGGCGCGAGCAGCTCCTGGCGGCGCGCAGCTACCTCGACCACTGGATCGCCAGGATGGACGAAGCCCATGCAGAGGAGAAGCCGGCGCCGCGCGAGAGCATCGAGGTCGAATGACCGACCAGGTGGGGGTGGTGGGCGCCGGCGCCTGGGGCACCACGCTCGCCATCAAGCTCGCGGCGGCCGAGCGTCCTGTCACCCTCTGGGCGCACACCGCCGAGGCGAGTGAGGAGCTCGCCAGCGTTCGGGAGAACCGACGCTACCTGCCGGGCGTCGTCTTTCCGCCCAACCTGCGGGTCGCCACCGATAACAGCTACCTGTCGGAGCCACATCGCTCCTTCGTGCTGGCGGTCCCCTCGGCGCACCTGCGGGAAACCCTGCAGCGGCTGGGACCCGCGCTGTATCCCGACGCGTCGCTGCTCAGCGTGGTCAAGGGCATCGAGCAGGGGACCCACCTGCGCATGAGCGAGGTGATCAACGAGGAGCTCCCTGGCCGGCGGGTGGCAGCCCTCTCCGGCCCGAACCTCGCCCGCGAGATCGCTGCCGGGCTCCCCGCCGTGAGCGTCGTCGCCTCGGAGGATGCCGATCTGGCGGCGGAGTTCGGCGCGTTGCTCGGCAGCGACCGCTTCCGCATCTACACCAACCCCGACCTGATCGGTGTCGAGCTGTGCGGTGCATTGAAGAACGTGATGGCCCTGGCTGCCGGGTTCGTCGACGGGCTGGGGTTCGGCGACAGCGCCAAGGCCGGGATCATCACCCGCGGCCTGGCGGAGATGACCCGCCTGGGCGTTGCGGCGGGAGCGGAGCCGATGACCTTCGCGGGCCTCGCCGGCGTCGGTGACATCATCGCCACCTGCATGAGTCCGCTGTCCCGGAATCGACGGGCCGGGGAGCTGATGGCCTCGGGCATGTCCTGGGCCGACGCGGCCGCGCAGCTCAACGGCGTCGCAGAGGGAGTCCACACCGTCCGGGGTGCGCTGCAGCTGGCGGCGGCCGCTGTCGTAGAGATGCCGATCGCCGAGCAGGTCGACGCGGTCGTGCACGCCGGCCGCCCGCCGATGCAGGCGGTCGCCGAGCTCATGTCACGAGTCCAGAGGGACGAGCTGACCGGGCTGCGAGCCTGATCTGGCCGCGGATGTCGCGCACGGCACCCATCGCGGCGATCGTGCTCCTCGTCACCGCATGCGCAGCGCCCGGACACACCGTTCGGGTGCCGTTGGGCGACGGAGAGCGCCACATCTACTGGGCAGACGACACGCTCGACTGGACGGTGAGCCGGCAGGACCCGATTGACCACACCGCGACGATTGGAGGCGCGAACCTCGACGGATCCGGGATGAGTCCCAGCGTGATCATCGGCCTTGACGATCCATGCGGACTCGCCGTCGACGCGCGGTACGTCTATTGGGCCAACCGCAACGGGAACACCATCGGCCGGGCCAAGCTGGACGGCTCGGCGGTCGACAATCGGTTCGTCACGCTGGCATCCGCGCCATGTGGCGTCGCGGTTGACGATGGCCACATCTACTGGGCGAACCGCGGGGTGGTGGTCCGTGGCACGACCATCGGTCGCGCCGGCCTGGATGGCTTCGGCGTCGATCAGTCATTCATTGGCGGCGCGCTGAATCCCTGTGGGGTGGCGGTGGATTCCGGCCACGTCTACTGGATCAGCGAGGCGGCTCCAGGCTCGTCGGGCGGAACGATCGGTAGGGCCAACCTGGATGGCAGCGCAGCCGACAACGAATTCGTGCAGACCGATGCCGCTCTGCCGTGCGGCGTGGCGGTCAACGCGACCTACATCTATTGGGCAGGTGGAAGCAACGACGCGATCGGGCGGGCGACCATCGCCGGGACCAGCATCGAGAACCGCTTCATCCAGGGAGCCAACTGGCCGTGTGGCGTGGCGGTGGATGGGGCCCACGTCTACTGGGGCAACAGCAACGCGGCAGCCGCTGCGGCCGCGCCCTCGATCGGCCGGGCTGACCTGGATGGCCGGAATGTCCTTCAGGCGTTCATCGTCGGCATGCTCGGTGTGTGCGGCGTCGCCCTGGATCCTTGACCGAGGATTACTCTCTGCATATGCCGCGCTACACGCCTGAGGATTCGCTCCAGAGCCCTCGCTTCACCGGCCCATCTACGTTCGCGCGGCTGCCGCACGTGCGGACGCTCGAGGAGGTCGATGTGGCGATCGTGGGCGTCCCGTTCGACACCGGGGTCACCTATCGGGTCGGCGGTCGCTTCGGACCGAACGCGGTGCGGGCAGCGAGCGTGATGCTCCGGCCGTACAACACCAACCTGGATGTCAGTCCCTTCGAGACTCTCTCGTGCGTGGACTACGGCGACGTCGCGATCGTGCCGGGCTACACGGAGCGCAGCTACCAGGCGATCGAGGAGGCTGTCTCGCCCATCGTCGAGGCCGGGGTTGTGCCGCTCCTCATCGGCGGCGACCATGCCTGCACTCTGCCTCACCTGCGGGCGACGCGCTCCCGCGGCCCTGTGGCGGTGATCGACTTCGACTCGCACACCGACGCGTGGGACAGCTACTACGGCGAGAAGTACAACCACGGCACCTGGATGCGCCGGGCCATCGAGGAGGGGCTGGTTGATACCGCCCACTCCATCGAGGTCGGGCTCCGCGGCTCGATCTACGCGCCGGGCGACTGGACGAGCCTCCGGTCGGAGTTGGGACTCGACTTCCTGACCACCGAGGAGATCTTCGCCATCGGTCCGGCTGCCGTCGCGGCGCGCATCCGGGAGCGGGTGGGGGATCGGCCGGCGTTCATCAGCTTCGACATCGACGTGGTGGATCCGGCGTTCGCGCCGGGGACGGGGACGCCCGAGGCGGGCGGCCCATCGGCGCACGACATGCTGGCCGTCCTGCGAGGACTGACGGGGATCGACTTCGTCGGCTTTGACGTGGTCGAGGTGATCCCCGCCTACGACCCGGCTGGCCAGACGGCCATGCTCGCCGCCAACCTCGCCTACGAGATGCTCTCGCTCGTGGCGCTGCGACGAGCAGCCCGCTGACTGGCGTGGGCCAGCCGCCCGGGCTCGACTGGCGCACCCCGCTGCCGCCTGGCTTTGCCTGGCCGGCCGGGAAGCGGGCCGCCGCATGCTTCACGTTCGACGTCGACGCCGAGAGCCCGATCCTCTTCGAACACCCGGAGAGCGCCGGCTGGCTGGACGTCATGTCACACCAGGCCTACGGGCCACGCACCGGCGTTCCGCGACTCCTGCGCGTCCTGGACCGGCAGGGCATCCGCGCCACCTTCTTCGTGCCGGGCTATACCGCCGAACGCTGGCCCGATGCGATTCGAGCGATCCGCGACGCCGGACATGAGATCGGCCATCACGGCTACCTGCACGAGGGTGCGCGCTCGGCGCCCGATGCGCAGACCGAGGAGCAGCGGCTCGTCCGCGGGCTTGAGGCGTTGCACGACGCCGTCGGCGTACGCCCGGTGGGCTACCGCGCGCCGATGTGGGAGCTGTCCTACCGGCTTCCCGCCCTGCTGGCGAAGCACGGTTTCCTCTACGACAGCGGGCTCATGGACGCCGATCACCCCTACCGGCTGGCGACGGGACCCGAAGACGGGGCCGCCTCGATCATCGAGCTGCCCGGGCACTGGAGCCTCGACGACTGGGAGCCGTACAACTACCTGCCGGGGATCACCGGTTCCGGCGTCATCGCCAGCCCTGCCGACGTGCTGGCGCGCTGGACGCTCGAGCTTGAGGCGCTTGTCGCGGAGGGCGGGCTCTTCATGCTGACCAACCACCCATTCGTGTCGGGGCGCGCCTCACGTGCGGTGGCCCTCGAGACGCTGATGGAGCGCGCGCGGGCGATTGACGGGCTGTGGATCGCCGCCGCCGACCAGATCGCCGCCCACGTGGCCACGCTCCAGCTGACCCCGGTGGTGCACCTGTCACACCGGGCATAAGAAGGCCTCGACGGAGGACCGTCGAGGCCTTGCCGGGGCTCAGGTCAGGTTCGCTGGACGGACGACCGCGCGGCGAACCAGTAGATCAGGAAGGCCACCGCGCCACCCACGTAGTACGCGAGGTCGGCGCCGTGGAGGTAGTTGGCGGTGATGTAGTTGAACGGGCCGCCCCACGAGTAGCCCAGCGATGACGCCTCGAAGGGGATCCCGGCGGCGAACCCGACGACCAGTGCGACCAGTCCGATGGTGCCGGTCGGCAGCCTCGAGTAGTCGACCACCGAGTTGGCATCGGCTCTTCGCCCTCGCAGCCACCAGTCGGCCAGGACCACGCCGACGAACGGGGAGATCCAGTAGCTGATGAACAGCAGGAAGTTGAAGAAGTTGCCCGAGAACTCCCCGTTGTACTGGAGCACGAGCGTGAAAGCGAAGCCAAGAACGGCCACGATGGCCGCCGAATAGATGCGCTTCACCTTGAAGCCAGCTGCCTGAAGTGACAGCGAGCCGGTGTAGTCGTTCATCGCATTGACGGCAATCGTCCCGATGAAGATGGCGACCATGGCGAAGCCGGCCATAAGGGCGCCGCTCCCGCCCAGGAGGGCGTAGATCGTGTCGCTCGACTCACCTCCGGCGGAGGCCGGGTTGGTCGCGACCATGACGCCCAGGATCTCGAGCCAGCCGGACGCGAGGGCCATCCCAGCCAGCGTGTACCAGAAGACCTTGCTGGTCGAGGTGTTCGATGGCAGGTAGCGCGAATAGTCCGATGCGTACAGCGACCATGCGAGCACGAAGCTGGCAACGATGGCCACCATGCCGATGAAGGCGCCGATCTGATCCGCGCCGGAGAAGCCATCGGTGAAGGAGGTGTCGGCCTTGCCCAGGATCACGACGGTGAGCACCACGAACATGGCGCCCAGCACGATTGCGCCCCACTTCTCGAAGGTATGGATCGCCTCGTAGCCCAGGATCCCGAGCGCCGCCTGGCAGATCACGATCACGATCAGGCCGACAATGAACGGCAGGCCGGGGATGAGGAGCGTCAGGGCAACTGCCCCGAAGACGCTGTTGATGCCGTCCCAGCCGATGGTGCTGAACCAGTTCAGCAGCCCCGGCACCGCAATCGTCTTGCCGAATGGCAGTCTGGCAGCCGGCATCTGCGCGAGGCCCAGCTTCGGGCCCATCGTGCTCAGGAGCGCCACGAAGAAGGCGCCGACGATATTCCCCACCACCACCGCAAGGATCGACGTCACGAATCCCAGCTTCAGGAAGTCCAGCGTCACGAGCGTCCCGATGAAGAACGCGGCCGGGACCAGGTTCGGCGTGAACCAGACCGTGAAGATCCTGTTGACCGACCCGTAGCGTGCACTTTCCGGGATCGGCTCCATTCCATGGCTTTCTACCGAGAGGTCGCCCTCGCGCGTGGGCATCCCCTGCTGGGCCTGTTCCATCATCGCCATTACCAATCGGCTCCTTCCCTCATCCGGCGCCGCGGGTCCTCGCCAGCGGTCGCCAGCCATGCCTCCTCCCCTACGATCAACCTCCTCCTTGCGAGGTTGGCTTCACGAAGGTCACCCCATCGCTCGCGCCCCCGTGATGGACGACGCTGCGGGACGGCTCGGTCTCGGCGACGACCCTGCCGGCGCGAACCACCCAGCGGGCAGCCGGTCGGAGGCGGATCGCCTCGGCCTCATCGGTGCAGTCGAAGACGACGAAGTTGGCCGGCATCCCCTCCTTGACTCCCCAGGGCATCTCTGCCGCCCTGGCTGGATTGGTGGTGACCATCTCGTAGGCACGGAACAGCTCGGCTCGGCCGGTCATCTGGCCGACGTGAACGAGCATCGACAGTGCATCGAGCATCGAGCCACGGCCGAGGGGATACCAGGGATCCATGATCGAGTCGTGGCCGCACGCCACGTTGATGCCTGCCGCGTCGAGCTCCTTGACGCGGGTCATCCCGCGTCGCTTCGGGTAGGTGTCAAATCGGCCCTGGAGGACGATGTTGTCGAGCGGGTTGGCCACGATCGTGACCCCGGCCCGCTTCAGGATCTGGATCAGCTTGAAGGCGTAGTTGTCGTTGTACGACGCCATCGCGGTCGTGTGGCCAGCGACCACCCGGCCCTGCATCCCGTCGCGGATCGCGCGCGCCGCCACGACCTCCAGGAAACGGCTCTGCTCGTCATCGGTCTCGTCGCAATGGAGGTCGATTGGTGCACCGGTCTCCTTGGCGAGGTCGAAGATGAAATGGACCTCCTCGACGCCGTCGTCGCTGGTCCACTCGTAGTGGGGGATGCCGCCGATGACGTCGCAGCCGAGCCGCATCGCCTCGCGCATCAGCTCCTTGCCGTCCGCGAAGGAGAGGATCCCGTCCTGCGGGAAGGCGATCAGCTTCAGCTCCACGATGTCACGGACCTCGTCGCGCAGCTCGAGCAGCGCCTTGAGCGCCACGAGGTTCGGGTCGCAGACGTCGACATGGGAGCGGATCAGGCCGGTCCCCTGGGCCACCTCCCAGCGGATCGCCTCCAGTGCGCGTCGCTTCACGTCTTCGTGCGTCAGCGACGGCTTGCGCTCGGCCCAGGTCAGGATCCCCTCGATCAGCGTCCCCGACTCGTTGTAGCGGGGCTCGCCGACGGTGAGCACCGCGTCCATGTGGACGTGCGGGTCCACCAGCGGGGGAGAGAGAAGGGATCCGTCGGCGTCGATCTCGGTGTCTGCGGGCTCAAGATGCCCGCGATCGCGAATGGCGGTGATCCGGCCATCCTCGATGCCAATATCGACCGGCTCGGGGTACGCCCCGGCGGTCGGGTGCAGGCGTGCGTTGCGAACGACAAGATCCATTGCCACCCGCGCTTCATCTGCGGCGTCGACCGAGCGACGCGACGACGCATGATGGCGCCGTCGATGCCGCGCCGCACGATGTTTTTGCGCGTCATTCGCGGGTCGCCGGGGCAGGGTCATATACTGGCGCGGCGTGGTCGTCGGGGCGTAGCGCAGTCCGGTAGCGCACTTGAATGGGGTTCAAGAGGTCGCTGGTTCGAATCCAGTCGCCCCGACCAGCATCCCAGCCGCCATGGGGAGGGTAAGGGGATGTCCAGGAGGTCCTTTGGCAACCCGGTCGCGGGCCGGATTCGCCCGCCGGGATCGCCGTTCATCGGCGGCAACTTCCGGGTGACGGCCACGTTCCAGGATCACCTCGACGGCGGTCGCAACCCCGGCGTCGACATCGGCAACGGCAAGTCCGGCGAGCCGATCCTGGCGATGGCTGACGGCGAGGTCACGAAGGCCGGCCTCCTCGGAACATCGAAGGTCGTCCGGATCTTGCACGACCGCTTCGACGACGTGCTCGAGAGCGGCTATGCGCATCTCGCCACGATCGAAGTCAAGCGCCACGATCGAGTGGTCCGAGGTCAGCGCATCGGCACGCTCGGCAACACCGGCGCCAAGAAATTCCATCTGCATCTCGGCCTCAAGCGAGGCAAGGACGAGATCGACAGCTGGCCGATGCTCGACCAGAACGAGGAGGGAGAGATGTTGAAGGGGACCAACGCGCAGCGACTCTTCAACCGGCTGGGCCGGGTCCTGCACGACGACACACGGTTCCGGGCGGGACCGTCAACCGCTGACGACATCCTCGCAACCTACGCCGCGGGCACCGAGATCGCGCCGGACTTCGTCGTCCATGGGGGAACGGTCGGTCAGTCGCCGGAGTGGTACGGAACCTGGGGAAACACGGGAAACGGCAAGGAGTTCGGCTACATCCACGTCTCGCTGGTCGATGAGCTGACGCCGATCGAACCATGAGCGGACAGCAAGACGCCCGACCCTTGCGGGCCGGGCGCTTGCGAATCGCTACCGGGGCGCTTGTGCGTCCCGGTCGGGATCGGTGCTAGGCGGCAGAGACCTTGCCAGCGCGGGGACCGCGGGGGCTGGACTCAACCTCGAAGTTCACCTTCTCGCCACCGACGAGGCGATCGAACTCAAGGGAGCGATCGAGCCCGTCACGGTGGAAGAAGTACTCCTTGCCGTCCTCGGCAGCGATGAAGCCGAAGCCGCGGTCGGAGACGACCTTCTTGATGGTACCTGTGGTCATGTTTGACCTCGTTCATCTTCTCGAAAAACCGACGACGCACGGCCGGCTCGAGAAGGAACCTGACGACCACGCGGGAGTCTCCCAAGAGGGGGAGAGTGCCTCCCAGTCTACCCGGGATGGCCATTTGGCGCGAATCCACCGCACGCGTGATCGCGTAGCATGGCCGGCCCCATGACAGATGCCCTCGCCGTCACCGCCGCCACCTACGGGGTCCTGATGGCGATCGCACCGCTCCTCCAGATCCGCCGCATGCTCGAAACGCGGTCGTCCGCGGACGTCTCGCTGGGGTACCTGTGGGTGATCGAGATCGGCTTCGGGCTGTGGATGGCGTACGGCATCTCGCTGCCCAACCTGGCGATCGTGATCCCGAACTCGGTCGCCCTGACCGTTGGGTTGGCAACGATCCTCGTTGCGCGACACTTCCGCTCCTCGGGGCCGATGTAGCATCCGGCGGTGGATCCAGCCCACGCCCTGCCCTCCGATCCTCCGTTCGCGCTGCGTGCCCGCCTGCTGACGTCGCTGGCTGGCGGCGGGCTCCGGTACGAGCCCGATGCCCAGATCGAGGTCGATGGGCGCGGTCGCCTGACGAGGGTCGAGCCGTGGTCTGAGCGGACCGATGCGGGGGTGGTGGACCTGCGTCCGTGGCTGGTGATGCCGGGCCTGGTCGACCTCCACGCACACCTGCCGCAGCTGCCGAACGCCGGGGTCGGCGCCGGGCTGGACCTGCTGACCTGGCTGGAGCGCTACATCTTCCCGCTCGAACGTAACTTCGACGTGCCCACCGCCCAGCTGATCGCGCCGGCAGCATTCCGCGCGTTTGCCCGGGCCGGGACGACGACGGTGGTCGCTTACGGCGCTCTCTGGGCGGACAGCCTCGATGCCTGCTTCCGCGCCGCCGAGGCGCACGGCATCCGGGCCGTGATCGGGAAGGTGATGATGGACCGGCTCAGCTACGACACCGATCGCGACCCGACCGAGGTGCTCGACCTCTCCCTGCGACAGTCGGTCGACCTGTGTCGGAGGTGGCACGGCCGTGACGACGGCCGGCTGATGTACGCCTTCACGCCGCGCTTCGCGGTCAGCTGCTCCGCGGAGATGCTCCGCGCGTCGGCGGCGGCCGCCGCCGAGGCGGGCGCCTACTGGCAAACTCACCTCTCGGAGGATCGCGGCGAGATCGCGGAGGTGCGGCGCCTCTTCCCCGATGCGGTCGACTACACCGATGTCTACGACCGCGCGGGCGGCCTCAGCTCGCGGGCGATCCTGGCGCACGCCATCCACCTGTCGGACCGTGAGGTCGGTCGTCTCGCGGAGAGCGGGGCGGTGATCGCCCATTGCCCCAGCTCGAACCTCTTCCTGGCCAGCGGAGCGATGCCGCTGGCGCGCTACCTCGCCGGCGGCATCCGGGTGGGGCTTGGCTCGGACGTCGCGGCGGGACCCGACACTCCGCTCTTCAGCGTGATGCGAGCCGGTGCCTACACCCAGAACGCGCTGCGGGCGGCTGGCCTGAGCGACGCGCCACCCCTCAGCCCCGCCGATTGGCTTCGCCTCGGCACGCTCGGTGGCGCGGAGGCACTCGGGCTCGAAGACCGTATCGGCTCGGTCGAGGAGGGGAAGGAGGCGGACCTGATCCTGGTCGACCCGTCGGTGACGCTGCCGCTCGAGGGGATCGGAGCAGACCATGACGAGCGATCGGACGAGATGCTCAGCCGCCTCATCTTCAGAGCGCATCCCGCGATGGTCCGCGGAGCGTGGGTGCGCGGACGGTTGCTGCCCGCCTGACGTGACGCGCATCGGCTAGGCTACCGGCCATGAGCATGGACCGAGTCATCCAGATCCTGATCAACGCCGGTGCGCTGTACGTCGCCGACTTCCTGATCGAGGGCATCACCTTCGCCGGCGAGTGGTGGAAGTTCCTGCTGGTGGCGCTCGCCTTCAGCCTCCTGAACACCTACGTCCGCCCGATCCTGCGGATCCTGACCCTTCCGATCAGCGTCATCACGCTGGGCATCTTCCTCCTCGTCATCAACGCAGCCATGCTGCTGCTGACCAGCGCCATCAGCGACCAGCTGACGCTCGGCTTCCACGTCGACGGCTTTGGCGCCGCCTTCCTCGGAGCCATCGTGGTCGCCATCGTGGGCTGGGTGCTGTCGATGGTCATCGGCGCCGCCCGGACTCCGACCAGGGTCCTCTGACGAACAGGGCTTCCGGGGGGATCGGCCTCGCGTATGCCGTGGCGGTCGGGTTGGCGATCGTCCTGACCGGGCCGCTGCTCCTCTTCAACCCGTGGCTCGTCAGCGCCGAACAGGCGCGCCATGGGGTCGCCACCTCGCTCGGCACGGACCAGGCCAACGTCAACCGCGTCACGGCGACGATGCTGCGCGACCTCTTCACGGGTGGTGACTTCTCCGCCAGCCTGGATGGCAATGAGCCGATCCTCGACGAAGCGGAACGAAGTCACATGTCCGATGTCGGCGGGCTGGTCCGCGTCCTGGCCGTCCTCGAGCTGGCCGCCCTCGGGGTGCTCGTGGTCGCTGGCTGGCTGCTCCGGCGCGAGGGGGGACGGCGCGCGCGGCTGGTGCTCCGGGCAGCGCTCGGTGTGGGCGCGGTGGCGCTGATGCTCGGCATCTTCTTCGCGGTCGCCTTCGACACCGCCTTCGCCTCCTTCCACGCCCTCTTCTTCCAGGAGGGGACCTGGCAGTTCGGTCCCGAGTCGAACCTCATTCGCCTCTTCCCAGAGCCGTTCTGGTTCGAGACGTCGCTCCTCGCCGGTCTCTCCATCGTTCTCACCGCGGCGCTCGCCGCCTGGCTGGCGGGTCGCCGCCTGAGGTCCGCTCCGGCCGAGGCCTGAGGCTCGGCTACACTCGCCGCATGGGCCAGTCGATCCGGATCGGACGCATCTTCGGGGTCCAGATTGGCCTGCATCCGTCCTGGTTCGTGATCGCGCTGATCGTCACCTACACCATGGCGGCGGGTCAGCTGCCCCAGGCCTACCCGACCTGGGACGAGGCTGTCTACTGGGTCGTCGGTGCGGCGATCTCCATCCTCTTCTTCGCGTCGGTGCTCGCCCACGAGCTGAGCCACGCCCTGGTGGCACGCCGCTTTGGGCTGAGGGTACGGGACATCACCCTCTTCATCTTCGGCGGAGCGGCGACCCTCGAAGGCGACCCGAAGCGGCCGCGGGACGAGGCGCTGATCGCCGCCGCAGGGCCGCTGACGAGCCTCGCCATTGGCGCGGTCCTGCTGGGGATCGACGCTGCGGTCGGACAGCAGCAGCTCGAGGCGACCATCGGATGGCTCGGCTTCATCAACGTCACGCTGGGCCTCTTCAACCTGATTCCTGGCTTCCCGATGGACGGCGGCCGCATCCTCCACGCGCTCCTCTGGAAGTTTCGGGGTGACAAGAATGCTGCGACCCGCAACGCGGCCGGGGTCGGGCGGCTCTTCGGCTACGTCCTCATCGCCGGAGGCGTCTTCCTGATCTTCCAGGGGGCGAGCCTCTTCACCGGCGTATGGCTCGCGCTGATCGGCTGGTTCCTCTCGAATGCGGCCGAGTCGACGATCGCCCAGGTGAGCGTCGAGCACGCGCTGAAGGGGATCAAGGTCCACGAGGTGATGGAAAGCGACCCTCCCTCGATCACCCCGAACGAGTCAGTGGCGGACCTCGTCAACGAGCGGCTCATCCGTGGGGAGCATCGGTCCTTCCTGGTCCGCCACGACGATGGGGGCCTGGCCGGGATCGTGACCCTCTCCGATGTGCGGCGGATGCCGCGCGAGAACTGGGAGGGTGCCCGCGTGACCGACATCATGACCCGCTACGCCGACCTCGCGACCATCGGTCCCGACGCCGAGCTGGAGGCGGCGCTCAAGCTGCTCCAGGAGCGCGAGGTGAATCAGCTGCCGGTGGTGACCGATGAGGGCCGCACCGTGGTTGGCCTCCTGACGCGTGCCGGGATCCTGCGACTGATCGAGGCGCGGATGCGCCTGGGCGTCTAGCCCGATGCTCTCCGTCGAGGAGGCGCGTGAGCGGATCCTCGCCAATCTTCGACTCACCGAGGCCGAGGAGCTCGCGCTGCTGGAGGCAGCCGGCCGCGTGCCAGCCGTGGCGAGCGTGACGGCGGCAGTCGACGTGCCTCCGTTCGCCAACTCGTCGATGGACGGCTTCGCCCTGCGCGCAGCCGATGTGCCCGGTGAGCTGCCGTTGGTCGGAGAGGTTGCGGCCGGGACCACGGTGCTTCCGGCGGTCCCGCCAGGCTCAGCGGTGCGGATCATGACCGGCGCGCCGATCCCTCCCGGCGCGGACACCGTCATCCCGCTCGAGGAGGCGGAGCTGGTCGGAGACGAGCGTGTCCGGCTGCCGGCGGCCGAGCCGGGCCAGTACGTGCGCCAGATCGGGAACGACACGCGCCGCGGCGACGAGGTGGCCTTGGCACTCGAGCCGCTCGCGGCGTCCACGCTGGCAGTGCTCGCCTCGCTCGGTCTCGGCCGGATCGCGGTTCGACGGCGGCCACGAGTGGCGATCCTCTCGACCGGCGACGAGCTCGCCGCGCCGGGCGAGCCACTCCGTCCGGGCCAGATCCACGACGCCAACTCTGTCTCCCTGGCCGCTGCCGTCCTCGACGCCGGCGGGGAGCCGCTGCTGCTGCCGGGTGTCGGGGACGAGCCAACGGCCATCGATGCGGCGTTGCGCGAGGGGTCCGCCAACGCGGATCTCGTCGTGGTGAGCGGGGGCGTGAGCGTCGGCCAGCACGATCACGTGCGCGCCGGGATCGAGCGCCTCGGTCAGCTGGCCTTCTGGCGGATCGCGGTCCAGCCCGGGAAGCCGCTGGCCTTCGGCTCGATCGGCGATCGGCCGGTGATCGGGCTGCCCGGGAATCCGGTCAGCGCGCTGGTCACCTTCGAATTGTTCGTCCGGATCCTCCTGCGCGGAATGCTCGGGCTCACCGGTGACGGGCGGCTCCACCTGCCGGCTCGCCTCGATGCCACCGTCCCGAAGGACCGCGACCGGCGTGCGTACCTTCGAGTCGTGGTGCGATCGAGCGATGACGGGTGGGTTGCCAGCCCGGCCGGTGGCCAGGGATCGGCGCAGCTTCGTTCGCTGGCGGCTGCGAACGCACTCCTCGTGGTCTCGGAGGGGGAGGCGGCGGGACTGGCCGGGGCTGAGTACGATGCCGTCCTGCTGCGAGGAACGCCGTGAAACCATCGCACCTGGGGCCGGACGGCGCGCCGCGCATGGTTGACGTCGGGAACAAGCCCGTTACGGCCCGTCGGGCGGTGGCTGCCGCCAGCGTGCGGATGCGGCCGGAGGTCCTCGGCTCGCTGCTCGATGGAGGCGGCCCGAAGGGCGATGCCTTTGTCGTTGCCCGGCTGGCGGGGATCGCGGCGGCCAAGCGCACCGCCGAGCTGATCCCGCTCTGCCACCCGTTGCCCCTCGACCGCGTCGAGGTCGACCTGACGCCTGACCGCGAGGCAGGCACCGTCACCATCCGGGCCGAGGCCAGCGCCACGGCGCGGACCGGCGTCGAGATGGAGGCGCTGACCGCCGCGAGCGTCGCCGCCCTGACGCTCTACGACATGGCCAAGGCGCTGCAGCGGGACATCGTCATCGAGCGCGTGGAGCTGCTCGCCAAGGAGGGCGGCCGGAGCGGCAGCTGGTCTCGCGACGCCGTCGAGGAAGCCGCTCCCATGGTCGCGCACGAGGCCACCGTAATCACCTGCTCGACGCGCGCGGCCGCCGGTGAGCGGGGAGACGAATCCGGCCCGGCGCTCGTCGAGCTGCTGCGCGACGCCGGGTTCGAGGTCGCGTCGGAGCCCATCCTGCTCCCGGACGATGAGGATCTCATCGCCACGACCCTGGCCACGCTGGCGGACGCTGGAGCGCGGCTGATCGTGACGAGTGGCGGCACCGGGCTCACGCCGGGCGACCGGACGCCGGCGGCGACGCTCCGCGTGATCGACCGCGAAGTCCCCGGCCTGGCAGAGCTGATGCGCGCCAGCGGCCTGGCCTCGACGCCGATGGCCGCGCTCTCCCGCGGCGTCGTGGGCGCGCGCGGAACGACCCTGATCGTCAACCTGCCGGGATCGCCGAGGGGCGCGGCCGAATCGCTGGGGGCGGTGTTCCCGGTCCTGCGGCACGCGCTGGAGCAGCTGGCCGGGGGCGATCACTAGCGCCCGTTTCCCGCCTCGGCGCGGCGGGAGTGGCGGGTAGCATGGCCGCCATGGAGGTCGGGATCCCGTACTACCCCCTGATCGTGGTGCCGGCCGTTGCCGCCATCGCGCTCTTCTGGCGCCGCGCCGGCCGTCACCTCGCCGTCCTCCGCGCGGGTCGCCCCATCGACCGCCTCGACCAGCCGCTGCGCCGGATCTGGGGCGTGATCGTGTACGTCATCGCCCAGCGGCGGCTCCTCAACGAGCTCGGCACCGGGCTGATGCACGCCTTCATCTTCTGGGGCTTCCTGGTCCTGCTGGTGACGACCGGGAACTACTTCACCAACGGCCTGGTCGAGACGATCATGCGCTGGCCGCTCGGCGGGATCGCCTGGCTGGCGGCCGTGGCGATCGCCAATCTCTTTATCGGCCTGGTGCTGTTGGCCCTTGCCTACGCGATCTGGCGCCGCGTCGTGCAGCGCCCCGCGCGGCTGGCGCTGAGCCGGGACGCGTTCATCATCCTCGGGATGATCCTGGGGGTGGTACTCAGCGAGATCGTTGGCGACGCCCTCCGGTTCGTGGCCCGCCCCGACGACCCGGCACGGGTGGCCGCGATCCTGGCGGGACCTCTCTCGCTGGCCCTCGAGCGGATCGGCCCCGATGCCGCCGCTACCGGATTCGGCATCCTCGCCTGGGCCCACATCGGCTTCGTGATGGTCTTCGGCACGTACCTGCCCTACAGCAAGCACCTCCACATCCTGACCAGCGAGCCGAACGTCTATCTCCGCAACCTCGAGCCACGGGGCGCGCTGCGCAAGATGGACCTGGAGGCCGAGCCCGCGCCCGGCGAGGAGCTCGTCTTCGGCGCCAAGGGGCTCAAGGACCTCACCTGGCGCCACCTCCTCGACGGCCTGTCGTGCACGGAGTGCGGCCGCTGCATGGAGTTCTGCCCGGCTTCGATGACCGGCAAGACCCTGTCGCCGAAGCACTTCATGGAGGGGCTGCGCGACCAGATCGTGGCGGCGGAGACGGCCCTTGCCGCGGCAGCCGGGGCGCAGCGGGCCGCCAAGGGCGGCGCGGCGGGCGGCGTCGAGGCCTCGGACAGCTCCTTGAGCCTTGCCCGTGAGCGGGCGGTGGAGGCGCTCTCGCTGCCGCTGGTCGATCACGCCATCCCCGAGGAGGCGGTCTGGCAGTGCACCACCTGCGGCTGGTGCGTTGAGGGCTGCCCGGTGCTGATCGAGCATGTCGACAGCATCGTCGAGATCCGGCGCAACCTGGTCCTCGAGGAGAGCCGCTTCCCGAAGGAGCTCAACGCGGCCTTCCGCAACATGGAGACCGCCGGCAACCCGTGGGGCCAGCCGAAGAGCTCCAGGCTCGATTGGGCGAAGGGGATGGACGTCCCGGTCCTCGGGGCAGGCGGCGATGGCACCACCAGCGCATCGCACCGGGGCGTCCTCTACTGGGTGGGGTGCGCGGGCGCGTTCGACGACCGCAACCGCAAGGTCGTTCGCGCCATGGCGGCCCTCCTGAAGCAGGCCGATGTCCCCTTCGCGGTGCTCGGCCCGCGCGAGACCTGCACCGGCGACCCGGCGCGGCGCGCCGGCAACGAGTATCTCTTCCAGATGCTCGCCGAGGAGAACGTAGCGACCCTCACCATGGCTCACGACGACCACAGCGTTCGGACCATCGTGGCCAGCTGTCCGCATTGCTTCAACACGATCAAGAACGAGTACCCGCAGTTCGGCCTCGCCGGCGTCGAGGTGGTGCACCACACCCAGCTGCTGGACACCCGCGTCGCCGATGGGAGGCTCACCCCTGACCGCAGCAATGACGCCGTGGTCGCGTACCACGACGCGTGCTACCTCGGGCGCTACAACGAGGTCTACGACGAGGGACGGCGCGTGGTGGAATCGATCCCGGGGCAGACGGTGGTCGAGATGGAGCAGCACCATCGCAAGGGGCTGTGCTGCGGGGCCGGTGGGGCGCGGATGTGGATGGAGGAACGCGAGGGGCAGCGCATCAACCACCGCCG
>DATJIJ010000135.1:0-14627 GCA_035493355.1 Candidatus Methylomirabilota bacterium | reverse complement strand
TGGCGCGCCCGACCTCCACGTCAAGTCCGAGGTCGCGGATGGACGTTTCATGATCGCTGGTGGCCGTGCAGGGCAACAGGTTTGCTGGCAGGTGACCGGCATTCGCGACGATCCCTTCGCCAAGCAGCATCCGATCGTGGTCGAGGAGGCCAAGGGCGCGGCCGACAACGGCACGTACCTCCACCCCGAGCTTTACCGGCAGCCGACGCACCGGAGCCTCGACCATCGGCTCCGGCCAGCCGAACGCCAGCCGGCGGTTGCGGGCTGACCCGAACCCACCCGGTGGTGACTCGTTAGTGACGCTCGTGGATCGCTGATTCGCTCAAGGGGCTCGATCGCCCTCGTCAACGTTGACGCCTGGGGCGGCCGGCCCGCGCGAGGGAATGTCCTGGTAGGCGGTCACTGAGTCGGGGCCGTTCCGGTCGGTGTAGTTCGCGAATTGCGCCTTGTTCGCGTCGAAATGAGCCGCGCGGTTTCCCACACCTCTGCGTCGACGCGTCCGCCACTCCTCCAGGGCGACCACCAAGCCGACGAAAACGGGGACCAGCAGAACACCGTACAAGGCTCCCAACCAGAAGCCCGCCAGGATCCCCGCGGCCACCGCCAGCAGAATGAGCCAGACCATGGTGTCAGGCTACTCCGGGGCGCAACCTCCGCGTCGGGCACGACCATGTCGGGCGCAGAACGATGCGTCTGGCTGGCACGGCGGACCAGCCGCGCCTACGGGCGGCTGAGTGCTGCCATCGCCTTCTCGTGCCCGGCCTCGAGCCGTTGCTGCATCGGGTAGTCGACACCCCTTGAGCGGGCCTGGCCATGTTCCACCGGGTGGAGGTACTGACCACGCTGGTCGGCCACCTTGTCGAGCTCGACCTCGATCCGGTTCGCGTTGGCCCAGGCGTCCTGGCGGATGCCGGTCAGCTGCCAGCTCACCTCCTGGCCGGGCGCGGCGCCGGCGATCGTGAACCTCCCGTCCGCCACCTTGGACTTGACGTACACAGGCGCGAACTCACCGATGGGCGTGAGCCCGTACCGGAAGTCGCGGTTCAGCGCCATGAACCAGGCGGGGAGGCTGACGGTCGCTTCACCGTTGCCGTCCGTGGTGGCGACGCCGTCGTAGATGTTGAGCATCTCCGGCGACTCAACGAAGCTGTGCTGCAGGATCCGGTTGGCAGGGTCGAGCGGGTGATCGATCCGGAACGACCCTCCTCCCTTGCTGAGCGTGCCAGTGACATGGACATGGCCGGCAAAGTAGCCGGCGTACGAACTGGTGCCGGCAGATCCGCCGTAGACCCCCGCGGCCGTTCCCGAGTTGGTGCCGATCGAGCCGACCAACCCGTGCCCGGAGACGCCATTCGAGAAGCCCTCGACGCCCTCGCCGGTTCCCGTGATGCCATACACCCCGGCCGTCGTGCCGGCGCCATAGACGCCCTGCCCGTTCGACGATCCGTAGACGCCGGGCTGGGCAGCTTCCGAGCGACCCTCAACTCCGATGTAGTAGGTCGAAGCCCCGTACACCGCCCTGCTGTTCTCGCTACTGGCGTCGACGCCGGTGTTGTTGCCGCCGAAGGCGCGGATCGCCGCGCCGCTTCCACCCGCGCCCGCATTGCGCGCCTGGACCCCATCGCCATTCGGCGAATCGCTGCGGCCATAGACGCCACGCGTCGTGCCCGTCGCCGGTGTCACATAGCCCATCAGGGCCGTGCCAGCACCGTTCTGCAGGAGCTCGAACGCGACAACCGTGCTGCTGGTGGTTAGGACCGTGTTCTGCGTGCCTGCATTGTTCAGGGCTGAGCCGATGAGAAGCGGATCGCCGGCTGCGCCGCGGGCTCGCTCGGGCCGCGCCGCGAAGGCGGCGATCGAGGCCGCCACGCCTCCGACGGCCGCAGTGAGCAGGGAGCGACGCGACCGCCGCATCGGTATCTCCGTGCCAGCGGTGGTCTCCGTGGATTCTGTTGCGTCGACGGGCATTTGGGCGAGGCCTCACTACGGGGGTGAGGCGGTATTCTGCACGTCAGGGAGTGGGCGGGTGCCCTGCCAGAACCTGCTCGCGCTCTGCCTTGAGCCGCTGCTGCATCGCGTAGTCCACGCCCTTCGAGGGTGACTGGCCGTGCTCGACCGGGTGGAGGTACTTGCCCCTCTGCGCGGTCACCTTGTCCAGCTCGACCTCGATCCGGTTGGCGTTGGCCCAGGCGTCCTGCCGGATACCGGTGAGCTGCCAGCTCACCTTCTGCCCGGGCTTCGCTCCGGCGATGCTGAACTGCCCGCCGCTGACCTCCTGCTTCACGTACAGCGGCGCGAACTCGCCGATGGGCGTCAGGCCGTAGCGGAAGTCGCGGTTGAGCGCCATGAACCACGCCGGCAGCGCGACTGTCGCCTCACCCTTGCCGTCGGCGGTCGCCACCCCGTTGTAGATGTTCATCATGTCGGGCGACTCGACGAAGCTGTGCTGGAGGATCCGGTTCGCAGGATCCAGCGGGTGGTCGATGCGGAACGCCCCGCCGCCCTTGCTCAGCGTGGTGGTGACGTTGACCTTCCCCTCGAAATAGCCGGCGAAGGAGGTGGAGCCGGCGGAGGCGCCATAGACGCCGCCGGCGGTCGCCGAGTTCGTCCCGATGGAGCCCACCAACCCGTGGCCAGCGTCTCCGTTCGAGTAGCCCTGCACACCGTCGCCAGAGGCGGAAACGCCGTAGACCCCGGTCGCGCCACCACCCACGACGCCCTGCCCGTTCGATGAGCCGTAGACGCCAGCCAGGCTCGATTCCGAGCGCCCCTCGACTCCATAGAACGTGCTGGACACGCCATAGACCCCCCTCCCGCCCACCGCTGAGCCCTGGACGGCAGTGCTGTTGCCGGACGACACGGTGGCGTCGACGCCGGTGTTGACACCCCCGAACGCGCGTACTGCGGCGCCAGTACCGAGAGGGCCGGCATTGCGAGCCTGTACCCCATCACCATTCGGCGAGTCGCTGCGGCCATAGACCCCGCGCGTCGTGCCCGTGGCAGGTGTCACGTAGCCCATCAGCGCCGTACCGGCGCCATTCTGGAGCAGCTCGAAGGCCACGACCGTGCTGTTGGTGGTCAGGACTGTGTTCTGGGTGCCGGCGTTGTTGAGGGTTGAGCCGATGAGAAGCGGATCGCCGGCCGCACCGCGGGCTGTCTGGGGTCGTCCGGCGAGCGCGGCAACCGTCGCTGCTGCACCTCCGAGCGCAGCCGCGAGGACCGCTCGCCGCGACCGTCGGTGGCTTTCCTTCACGTCCTCGGTGATCTGGCTGGACTCGGTGGTCTCGACGGGCATCAAAGGGGTCCTCACTGCGACGATTTGGCCGGTATTGTGCCGTCCCTCAGCGTCGCGGGGCGCCCCCTCTGCGCTCGAGGAGGAGGAGCGCGGCATTGAGCGCCATGAGCGCCAGGCCGCCTGCCGCGAAGGCAGTTTGGAGCGGGTCGCGCCCGAGTCCTCCTGCGACTCCGTTGCCGGCCGCGGCCGTTGCCGATCTGCTGCCGCCCGCTGCCGGCAACTCCTCGCCCGGGCGCCGGCCGAGCAGGAGGTCCCGCTCCACCTGTAGCCGCTGGCGATAAAGGACCTCCCATTCGTCATAGGCCAGATCGTCGGTCGCCAGACGGTGATCGATTTCGGCCAGCGCCTCACCGCGCTCGGCGGCCACGGGCCGATGCGTCGCGAGCCGTGCGAGCTCGTCCTCGATCTTCTGGCCCTCCGCGGTGTTCGTGAGCCAGGCCTGGGCGGTCGTCAGCCGGCTGGCGAGGGCGGCCTGGACCCGCGACACCGTCACCGCCTTTCCGGCGATCCCGATGTCGGACGGATAGATCAGCACCTCGACGTCCCGCCCCACCAGGCGCACGAGCCGATCCGGCACCAGCCCCTTCACCTGCTGTCCGGCGATCGCAGCCAGGACGCGCCCCGGGACGACGAGCACCGCCGGAGCGGGACGCACGTCGATGTCGACCCCAGCGTCGCTGATCGCCCTGTCGAGCTCCGCCGCGAGCTGGTCGTAGCGACCCGGCTTGAGGACGATGGGGATGTGGGCATCGGTCCACCGGCGGACGAGCGAGCTGCCCTTGCGGACGATGCCGATGATGGCGAGGAAGACCAGCATTGACGCGAGGCCGGCCGCGAGCGGGTACCCACGCACGACGTAGCCGAGGATCGCGCCGACCCCCCTGGGTCGGTCCGCAGGCTTGAGCAGCTTGAGCGTGGTCGCGCCGAGGATGGGCGGCAGGAGGAGGGCTGCGACCAGCATCCCCAGCCGCACCATGTTCTCGTCGACCCAGGAGGGGATCGGGAGGAACGCCAGGAGGAAGGCCCCAACCCCGGGCAGGACGATCCCGATCAGCAGCATCGCCCAGATGACAGCGCCGAAGGTGATGGCGGCCAGGAACACCTGCCGGTCGCGCGGCACTCGGCCGAAGAGCAGGGTGCTTGCCCAGCCCAGGCTCATCGTCAGGACCTTGCCGGCGAACCTGCCAAGCATGCCGAAGACGGCGGCGAAGATTGCCATGGACCTAGGGTCGGGCTGGAGCCGCTTCAGGCAGGCGCGTGGCACGGGCCGCGCGGGTTGCAGCGGTCTTGCAGCGAGGGGTCTGCAATGCGCGCCGGGTCTTCCAGCCGCTTGGCGCAAGGTCTCGCCCATAGGCTGGGCCACCGACAGCAACCGCTCACCCCATCCAACGAGAGGCGGGCATGAACCAGGTCCAATCCATCCCGCCTGTCGCGGCGGTCGAGATGGCCGATGCGACCCGCTCGTTCGGCGACTTCACCGCGCTGCGCGACGCCAGCCTTCGTGTCGAGCAGGGGACGATCCTGGGCATCATCGGGCCGTCCGGAGCCGGCAAGACGACCTGTGTCCGGCTGATGACGGGCGGGCTCGCCCCGACCGCGGGGACAGTGCGCGTCCTGGGCGACGATCCGCAGCATTTCACGCGCCGCACGCGGGAGCGACTGGGCTACATGCCCCAGCAGTTCAACCTCTATCCCGACCTCAGCGCCCGCGAGAACGTCTCCTTCATGGCGAGCCTCTACGGGTTGCTGTGGCTGAAGCGTCGGAGCCGCGTGCGGAAGGCGCTCGAGGTGGTGGACCTGTGGGATGTGCGCGGGCGGCGAGCGGGGCAGCTCTCCGGCGGGATGCAACGCCGCGTGGAGCTGGCATCGGCGCTGGTGCACGATCCGGTGATCCTCTTCCTGGATGAGCCGACGGCGGGGATCGATCCGCTGCTCCGGGCACGGATCTGGGAGGAGCTCCATCGACGCCGGGACGCCGGCGCCACGCTCATCGTCACGACCCAGTACGTCAACGAGGCGGAGGAGTGCGACCAGGTCGCCCTGATCGCGGAGGGCCGGCTCGTGGCGATGGCGCCGCCCGAGGAGCTCCGAAGGCGCGCGATCGGCGGCCAGGCGATCGAGGTCGAGACCGAGGCGCCGTTCGATCCCTCCGCACTCGCCGACCTGCCGGAGGTGCTCGGCGTGCGCCCGATCGGGGTGACTACCTTCCTCGCCACGGTTGACGATGCCGGGAGCGCCATGCCGGTGGTGGTCGAGTCGGTCGCCGCTCACGGTGGCGCGGTCGAATCGGCGCGTGAGTACCGTCCATCGTTCGACGATGTCTTCGCCACCCTGCTCGAACAGGCAGAGTCGTCGGCTCCGCCGATCACGGACGCCGCATGACGCTGCTGCAGTCGCTGTCGCGGATCCTCGCCTTCGTCGGCAAGGAGTTCACCGAGACGCTGCGGCGCCCCGGTGCGGTCCTGAGCCTCGTCCTGGGACCGCTGCTGATCATGGTGCTCTTCGGGATCAGCTTCTACGGCTACCCGCCTCCCTTCCGAACGGTCATCGTCGTCCCGCCGAACTCGGGGCTCCCCACGACGACCGACGCGTACTCGAAGCTCTCACCGGACGTCGACGTGGTAGGCGTGGTGAATGACGCGGCGGCGGCACGCGAGCAGCTTCGGTTGCGGACGATCGACCTGGTGATCATCGCTCCGCCTGACCTCGCGGCCCAGTTCCTGGCCGGGAAGCAATCGGTCCTGGACGCGGAGGTCAACATCAGTGACCCCATCGCCGCGGCGAACGCGGGCTACATCGCCAACATCCTCTCGGGCGAGGTAAACGAGCGGGTCGTCGAGGAGGCCGTCCGTCAGGGGATGCAGACGGTCGTCGCCAAGACGGGGCAGCAGCCAACCGATGTGCCGCCCAATGTCATCGCGGCGCCCACCCGCACCCACCTCACGAACGTGGCGGCGGTCCAGCCGGCCGTCGTCTCGTACTTCGGGCCGGCGATGCTCGCCTTCGTCCTCCAGCACCTGGCCGTGAGCCTGGTGGCGCTCTCGGTGATCCGCGAGCGGGGGAGCGGCTCGTTCGAGCTGTTCAGGGTCTTGCCGGTGAGCGCCGCCGAGGTCGTGATGGGCAAGGTGATCGCCTTCGCGGTCATCTGCGCCATCGTGGGTGCCATCACGACCGTCGGGCTGGTCGCGGGTCTCGGCGTCCCGATGCTCGGCGACCCCGTGCTGCTGGCCGTTGCGCTGGGCCTGGTCATCGCCGCGTCCCTGGGCATCGGCGTCATCATCGCGGTCGTCTCGGACTCGGAACGGCAGGCTGTCCAGCTCTCCCTGCTCGTACTGCTGGCCGCTGTCTTCTTCAGCGGGTTTGCCCTGAACCTCGACCTCTTCCAGCCGCTGGCGCGACCGTTTACCTACATCCTGCCGGCGACCCACGGGATCGCGCTCGCCCATGACCTGATGCTGTATGGCTGGACCAACGCTCCGTGGCACTTCGCGGCGCTCTTCGGCATGGCGGTTGGACTGATCGCCATCGGTTCGCTCATGCTGAGCCGGCAGATCGCGCGGTCGTGACGACGGAGGACCAGGGCACGAGCACCAGCATCATCGAGGGCGAGCGCGGTCGACGACTGGGGACCTGGCTGACGGGCTTCGGGGTGGTTGGCCTCGTCCTCACGATCGGGATGGCCATCGCGTGCCTGACTGGTTGGGCATCGGTGCAGGACACCGAGCAGCGCCTGGCGGCGAATCGCCTGGCGGCCGCATCGGCCTTGAGCGACGCGGGGCGGCTGCTGGGGACCACATCCGGGGTGATGGAGTCCACCACCGCGTCCCTCGAGGACGTGGCGACGGCGCTCGACGACACCGCTCGCCTGCTCGGCGGGGTCGCCGACAGCACCAAGGAGATCGCCGCTGCCATGGACGTCAGCATCTTCGGCCAGCGCCCGTTTGCGGGAGTCGGCGGTTCCTTCGCCGACATGAGCAAGGAGCTGGCGACGGTGTCCGACGACGCGGCGGCGCTCTCCACCACCATCGGTGGCAACGAGCCGCAGCTCCAGCAGGTGGCGGCTGACCTGCGCGGCATCCAGGCGTCGGTGGCCGGCCTCGCAGTTCGGGTGCAGGGATTCAGCGGCCTCGAGCAGACGCTCGCCAGCGCGCGCGTCTTCGCGCTCCTCTCCGGGCTGCTCGCCACCTGGCTCGCGACCCTCGCAGCCGGCTGCGTGTGGCTCGGCAGCCGCCTGCGGCAGATCAGCCGAATCGGCTAGATCCAGCGGCGGATGCGGGCGAAGCCCAGGATCAGAGCGGCCAGCCCGAGCATGGCCAGCACCACGTACCAGAAGTTGCCCGGCTGATCGAAGAATCCCAGCTTGAAGTTCATGCCCATCACGCCGGCGAGCACGACCGCCGGCAGGAGCACCGCCGAGAGGATGGTGAGCGCCTTCATCACGTCATTGGCTCGCTGGCCAAGCCGGCCGAGGTAGATGTCGGATGAGCCGACCAGGAGCTCCCGGGCGCGCTCCACGCCGCTGATCGCCTTCTCGAGCTGGTCGACCAGGCCGGGCCACGGCTTGCCGAGGTCCTCGTGCAGGTCGAAGTCCGGGCGGGTGAGCGGGCCGAAGGTCTCGCGCTGCGGGACGAGGATGCGGCGGAGGATGGCGGCGCGACGCCGCAGGGCGACCACGCGCTCGAGGAAGTGGGCTGGGTCGTTTCCGCGGAGCGCGACCTCGTCAAGCCGATCCACCTGCTCCTCGATCTCCTCCACCTCGCGCCGGAACGCCCCGAGCATGGTGTCGACCAGGGCGCCCATGAAGGAGCCCGCATCGAGCTGTCCCAGCGCCCCCTCGTCGCTGACGTGCGACTCGAACTCGTCGAGGGCCGGGACTGGCCGCGTGTGGATGGTGGCCACCGCGTTTCGGGTCGCCACGATGTCGACGGCGAGTGGCGCGTGCTGTCCGTCACGCTCTTCCACCGACACCACCGTCAGCAGGATGGCCTCGGGTGAGCGGACCAGCCGCTCCGCGTCGCCCGGGCGGGCCAGCGCGGTCATGATCGGCGCCGGGAAGGCGAACGCCTCGCCCAGCAGGTTCAGGTCGTCTCCTCCGGGCTGCTCCAGGTCGACCCACAGCAGCTGATCGTCACGAAGCCCCGTGACGGCGCGCCGGGTCAGCTCGATCTTGCTGTCCTCGCCCTTGGCGTCGTACAGCAGCGCACGGATTCCCACCATGGAACGATCGCGGCGGGCACCTGCCAACCACGGGTGCCGAACCGCCGCTTGTGTTGCAGGCGGCTTGCGCTTCAGTGCGGGTTGACGAAGATCCCCACCTTGCCACTGCCGGCGCTGAGGCTGCCGAGCGCATAGCCCGCGTGCTCTCCCGCCGGGTAGATGGCCCGCCCGTTGAAGTCGATGGGCTTCGCCTTGACGAGCTTGCCGTTGGACCCGGCGCTGAGGCGGGTCCCGGGTCTGATCTCGCCATCGGCGGCGTCCGCGGAGGCGACCGCGAAAGCCCCGAGGGTGACGACCAGGAGGTGCTCGTCCGGCGCCACCGTGGTGCCCTTGCCCTTGACGTAATTGCCGGCGTCCGGCGTCTTCGTGTTCGGCGTGACAGCCGCCTGGCGGTCGACCACGCCGACGATCGGGTCCCCCTTCTTTGCCGCCGCAACCACCAGCAGCGGCAGCGAGCCGAGCACTGGTGCTCGGACGCCGATGAGGGTGACGGCGTCGCCCTGGTTCAAGGTCCTGGCGCTCCCGTTGACGGCCACGTCGACCACGTAGCCAGCCTTCGATCCGGTTGCGGTGAGGTCGCCCGTGACGAGGAGATCGCCGCTTGAGACGACCCCGTACCCGAGCGCGCTGCCTTCGCCCCAGACGGCGTAGGCGCCGCCGTTGTTCGTGGTGTTGATGCCGTGGATGCCGTTCCCGCCCGCCGAGGTCGAGACGCCCTGGACTCCGTTCGTGTTGCCGGTGCCTCCGCCGTCCGTGCCGTAGACGCCCGCGGCTCCGAAGGATGTGCTCACGATCGTTCCGTGCACACCCCGGTTGAGCCCGCTGGCCGCGGCGTTGACGCCGTAGATGGCGGAGTTCGCCGGCGTGGCGCTCTGGCCATAGACGCCGGTTGCTCCCTGCGCGAAGATGCCTCGACCGCTGGTGCTCCCACCGGTTGCGGACATCGCGGTTCCGGCGCCGTCCAGATGCGTCGCGGCCACCCCGTACCAGACCGGACCGAGGGTGTAGCCCACCACGCCGTTGTTGACGCCGCCATTCCCCTCGACGGCGCCACCGCCCGAGTTGACCACGGACGCGTTGGCGGCGCGGATGGCGAACAGGTCCGCCTTCTCGGTGCTCGCGTCGATCCCGGTGTTGTTGCCGCCAAAGGCTCGCACCGCGGTGCCCGAACCGGCGGCACCCGCATTGCGCGCCTGCACGCCGTCGCCATTGGGGGAGTCGGTCCGGCCGTAGACGCCACGGGTGGTGCCCGAGCCGGGGGTGACGTACCCCATCAGTGCCGTGCCGGCACCGTTCTGCAGGAGCTCGAAGGCCACGACGGTGCTGTTGGTGGTCAGGACGGTGTTGCTCGTCCCGGCATTGTTCGTGGCGCTGCCGATGATGAGGTTGCTGCCGGCCGAGGCGGCCGCTCGAAACGGCCGCGAGACAGTGGCAGCCACGGCACCCACCACGCCGCCCAGGCCCGCGGTCAGCAGGGCACGCCGCGTGGGTGGGGGGGGCGCGGCCGTCTGCTCCGGGCTGGAAGTCGGCTGTTCTGACGGTGCGGTCATGCTCCCTCTCCTGCGCTGCGTTAGGGAGTCATTCTGGACCGGTGCGCCGGTCTGGCAGGCCAGGATTTATGCGGTGACCTGCTCCGGCTTGGGCTGAGCGGCGGCGACCTTCTCGAAGGCAAGCGCGCCCTCGCGCTCGTCGATGCGAATCGTGTCACCCGCCGAGAAGTCACCGGCGAGCAGCCGCTTCGCCAGCGGGTTCTCAATCGAGCGCTGGATCGCGCGACGCAACGGGCGCGCGCCGTACTGCGGGTCATAGCCTTCGCGCGCGACGACGGCGCGCGCGGCATCGGTCACCTCGAGGCCGATGCGCGATTCGCCCAGTCGTCGCTCGACGGCCTTCAGGAGCAATCCAACGATCTCCCTCAGCTGCTCCTCGCCAAGGGGCTGGAAGACGATGATCTCGTCGATCCGGTTCAGGAACTCCGGCCGGAAGTGGTCGCGCAGGCTCGTCCGCACGCGGTCGGCTGCTGTGGCGAAGGCATCGGCTCCAGCCTCGGCGGCCTCGATCAAGGCGGTCGAGCCAATGTTGCTGGTCATGATCACGACCGTGTTGCGGAAGCTGACCGTCCGGCCCTGCGAATCGGTCAGGCGCCCGTCGTCGAGGAGCTGGAGGAGGAGGTTGAAGACGTCCGGATGCGCCTTCTCGATCTCGTCGAACAGCACGACCTGGTAGGGACGACGCCGCACCGCCTCGGTCAGCTGCCCGCCCTCGTCATAGCCCACGTAGCCCGGCGGGGCGCCGACCAGCCGCGACACGGCGAACTTCTCCATGTACTCGCTCATGTCGATCCGCACCATTGCGCCCTCGTCGTCGAAGAGGAACTCGGCCAGCGCGCGGGCGAGCTCCGTCTTCCCGACCCCGGTGGGGCCCAGGAAGATGAAGGTGCCGATGGGCCGCTTCGGGTCCTTGAGTCCGGCCCGTGCGCGACGGATGGCGTCGCTGATGGCGATGACCGCCTCGTCCTGGCCGATGAGCCGCTCGTGCAACCGCTCCTCCATGTGCAGCAGCTTCTCGGTCTCGCCCTCCATCAGGCGATTGACCGGGATGCCGGTCCAGCGGCTCACCACCTCGGCGATGTCGTCGGCGTCGACCTCTTCCTTGAGCAGCAGCGAGCCCGACGACTTGAGCTCCCGAAGGCGCTGCTCCTGCTCGGCGAGCTGCTGCTGGAGCTCGTTGGCGCGGCCGTACTTGAGCTCGGCCGCCCTGGCGTAGTCGGCTGCACGCTCGGCCGCCTCGATCTCGGGCGTGAGCTTCTCGAGCTGCTCGCGCGTCTCGCGGATGGCGGAGACGACCTCCTTCTCGCGCTCCCAAGCGGCCTTCATGGCGTCGCCGCGCTCGCGCAGGTCGGCGAGCTCCTGCTCGAGTGCCTCGAGACGCGTCTTCGAGGCGCTGTCCTTCTCCTTGCGGAGCGCCTCCCGCTCGATCTCGAGCTGCATCCGGCGCCGATCGACTTCGTCGAGCTCCGCCGGCATGGAGTCCATCTCCATCCGCAGCCGAGAGGCCGACTCGTCGACGAGGTCGATCGCCTTGTCGGGCAGGAAGCGCTCGCTGATGTAGCGGTCGGAGAGGACGGCGGCGGCTACGAGCGCCGAGTCGGTGATGCGCACCCCGTGGTGCACCTCGTAGCGCTCGCGAAGTCCGCGCAGGATGCTGATCGTGTCCTCGACGCTCGGCTGGTCGACGATGATCGGCTGGAAGCGCCGCTCGAGCGCGGCGTCCTTCTCGATGTTCTTCCGGTACTCGTCGAGCGTAGTGGCGCCGATGGCGTGCAGCTCTCCGCGCGCCAGCATCGGCTTGAGCATGTTGGCGGCGTCCATCGCGCCCTCGGCGGCCCCCGCGCCGACGACGGTGTGCAGCTCGTCGATGAACAGGATGATCTGCCCCTCGGCCGCGGCGACCTCCTTGAGGACCGCCTTCAGCCGCTCCTCGAACTCGCCGCGGTACTTGGCCCCGGCGACCATGGAGCCAAGGTCGAGCGCGACGACCCGCTTCTCCTTCAGGCCGTCGGGGACGTCACCGCGCACGATCCGCTGGGCCAGCCCCTCGGCGATCGCCGTCTTGCCGACCCCCGGCTCACCGATCAGCACCGGGTTGTTCTTCGTCCGCCGGCTCAGCACTTGGATGACGCGCCGGATCTCCTCGTCACGGCCGATCACCGGGTCGAGCAGCCCCTTGCGAGCCGCATCGGTGAGGTCGCGGCCGTACTTCTCCAGTGCCTCGTAGGTCGCCTCGGGGTTCTCGCTCGTCACTCGCTGGTTGCCTCGAATGCTGGTCAGCGCCTCAAGGACCGATGCCGCCTCAACCCCCTGCGTCCGTAGCAGCTGCTGGGCGGGGTTGCCGGCCGCGTCCTCGATGATGGCCAGCAGCAGGTGCTCTGTCGAGACGTATTCGTCATGCATCCGCTCCGCCAGCGGGTGTGCATCGGAGAGGATTCGTCGCGCATCGTTGCCGAGGGTGAGCTGCGCCCCGCCACTGACCTTGGGGAGCTTCGCGAGCTCCTCGCGGACTGCGCCGGCAAGCGCTGCCGGAGCCTTGCCAAGGCGCTCGATGACGGCCGGCACGACACCATCGGGCTGATCCACCAGGGAGAGGAGGAGGTGCAGGGCCGTCAGCTCGGGATGGCCCTCGCCCTCGGCCAGCTGTTGCGCGGCGTTGATCGACTCCGTGGCGCGCGTCGTGAATCGCTCGGTGCGCATCACTGCACCTTGCCGTCGCTGCGGGGATCGGCCTGCGGATGCTTGCCGAGCACGCTGGCAAGTTCTTCGCGTGCCTCGTCGTCGAGGGTCGGCAGGACGATCCGGGTCCGGACGATGAGATCGCCCTTGCCGCCGCCACGCTTCGGCAGGCCGCGGTTGGTCAAGCTGATCTCCTGTCCATTCTGGGTGTTGGGGCGGACGCGCAGCTTCACGGTGCCAGTCGGGACCCGGACCGGCACCTCGGCGCCCAGGAGGGCTTCGGCCAGGGTCAGCGGGAGCTCGGTGACGAGGTCGGCGCCCCGTCGTTCGAATCGGGGATCGCCCTTGACGCGGACCGTGATGACCACGTCGCCGGCAGGGCCGCCGCCAGGGTCCTTGACCGCGCCACGCAGGCGGATCTTCGCTCCGTCGTTGACGCCGGCCGGAATCCGTGCCTCGAGCCGGCGTCCGTCGACGCTGACCATCCGCTCGGCGCCGCGCGCCACTTCGGCGAGGGTCACCTCGGCGGTGGCGTGCGCCTCCGGCGGCCGGCTTGCTGCCCGGGGAGCTCCCCCCAGGTTGCCGAAGTCGAAGGCCTGGTCGAACCCCTGCGGGGACGCGGCGCCACGCGGAGACGCCGCACCGCCGAAGAAGGCTCGGAAGAAGTCGCTGAAGCCGCCGAGATCCTCGGCGTTGACCCGTCGGGTCTCCCAGCGGACGCCGCCCGGGGCCCCGCCGAAGCCGGCCCAATCGGTCTGGCCGCCGGGGAAGCCGGCGTTGTCATACGCCTGCCAGTTCGACCCGAGCTCGTCGTAGCGGCGGCGCTGCTCGGGATCGGAGAGGACGGCGTTCGCCTCGTTCGCCTCCTTGAAGCGTCGCTCGGCGTCCGCGCTGCCGGGGTTCTTGTCCGGATGGAGCTCGCGTGCCAGACGGCGGTAGGCCTTCTTGATCTCGGCCTGTGTCGCCGTCTTTGGCACGCCAAGGACCGCGTAGTAGTCCTTGTACTCCATCGGCTTCTTAGGGGTCGCCCGGGCTAGACGCCCCCCACCGGGGGCTGCTCGACGGGGACCTCGGGGGTGCCGGGGACCGGCAGCTCGGGGGCCGGCGCCTTGCGTCGCGAGGTGCGAGCCTTGCGCGGAGCGACCCGCTGCTGCCGAGCCGCGCGCTCGGCCTTGATCCGCGCCGCCGGTCGCGGCGCGTCGATGAGCGCCTCGGCCAGGACCTCGTCCATCGTCTCGACCGGAACGAGCCGGAGCTGGCTGCGGACCTCGTCCGGCACGTCGATCAGGTCCTTCTCGTTCCGCTTCGGAATGAGGACCGTCTTGACGCCCGCCAGGTGGGCCGCCAGCAGCTTGCTCTTCAGCCCGCCGATGGGCAGCACCCGACCACGCAGCGTGATCTCGCCGGTCATCGCCAGGTCGCGCCGCACCGGTCGCCCGGTGAGCAGCGAGGCCATGGCGGTGGCCATGGTGACTCCTGCCGACGGGCCGTCCTTGGGGGTCGCCCCCGCCGGCACGTGGATGTGGAGGGTCTGCTTCTCGAAGACGGAGGGGTCGATCCCCAGCTCCTTCGTGCGCGCCCGGATGTACGACATCCCGGCCCGCGCCGACTCCTTCATCACGTCGCCGAGCTGGCCGGTCAGGATGAACTCGTCCTTCCCGTCCATCTTGGTGGCCTCGACCTGGACGATGTCGCCGCCCGCGTCGCTCACCACCAGCCCGGTGGCCATCCCAATCTGGTCCTCGGCATCCAGCTCGCCGTAGTCGAAGCGGGCCGGTCCCAGGTACGTCTCCAGGTCCTCGGGCTTGACGACGACCTTGACCGATGCATCGGCCGCCACCCGTCGCGCCACCTTGCGGGCGATGTTCGCAAGCTCGCGCTCCATG
>DATJIJ010000134.1:0-3908 GCA_035493355.1 Candidatus Methylomirabilota bacterium | reverse complement strand
TCTTCCGATTCATCGCCTTCCTGCTCCTGGTGGGGTTGCTGGCGGTGGTAGGGGTCAGCATCTACAACGCCGGCGTCTCGGCGGGGATCGCCACCGACATCGGCAACGCGATCGCCTCCGGCGCCGCCATCCCGGCCGGCTACTACTCCGGCGCCTACTGGGGCCATCCCGGAGGCTTCGGCTTCGGCGGGTTCCTGATCGGGATCTTCTTCCTGTTCCTCTTCTTCGGCCTCGTGCGCGCCGCCTTCGGCTTCGGCCGATGGGGCCACCACGGCGGTGGCTACTCGAAGTTCGGCCGGCATGGCGGCTGGAACGAGTACATGGGCACCTGGCACGACGAGCAGCACGGCAAGGCTCCCGGCGCGCCTGCCCCCGACAAGACCTGATCGGTCAAGGACCGATGCGGACGGGCGGCCGGAGCCGCCCGTCCGACTACCATGCCGAACGTGGCACGCATCCTCGTCGTGGACGACGAGCCCAAGATCGTCCAGCTCGTCCGCGACTACCTGGAGCGGGCGGGCTTCGCCGTCTCCACGGCCCGGGACGGCAACGAGGCGCTCATGCGCGCGCATTCCGAGCGCCCCGACCTCATCGTCCTGGACCTCGGCCTGCCGGAGCTCGACGGGCTCGAGGTGACGCGTCGCCTCCGTCGCGACTCGGGGGTGCCGATCATCATGCTCACCGCCCGCCACGAGGAGACCGACAAGGTCGTGGGCCTGGAGCTCGGCGCCGATGACTACGTCACGAAGCCGTTCAGCCCCCGAGAGCTCGAGGCTCGCGTCCGTGCGGTCCTTCGCCGCCAGACGCGCGAGGAGGACGACGTCCTGCGGGCCGGCGATCTGACCCTGGACGTCCCGCGGCTCCGCACCGAGGTCTCCGGCCGGCAGATCTCGCTGACCGCGACCGAGTTCGAGCTGCTCGCGGCTCTCGCGCGCCAGCCGGGCCGCGTCTTCACCCGCGCCCAGCTCCTCGACGCGATCCATGGTGTGGCCTTCGACTCGTACGAGCGGGCGATCGACGCTCACGTCAAGAACATTCGCCGCAAGATCGAGCCCGATCCGCGGGCGCCCCGCTACCTCCTCACCGTGTACGGCGTCGGCTACCGACTGGCCGATGTCTGATCACCGATGGGGAGGCCCGCGAGGCCGGCATAGGCCCCCCTGGTGGCCGGAGGGCGAGGCGTGGCCACCGTCGGACGAGGCGGGGCGGCGGCGGATGCGCAGTCACTTCGCGGGCCGGATCGGCTGCTTCATCGTCGTGGTGCTCGTGGTCATCGCGTCGGTGGTCGGGCTGCTGGCATGGCTGATCGGCAGCATCCTCGGCGCGACCAACTCGCCGGTCGTCGCGGTGGTCCTGGGGCTGCTCGCCTTCCTCATCCTGGCGCGGCTGGCTCGGGCGCTTCGGCTGGCAACCTCGCCAGTCGGTGACCTGATCGAGGCGTCGGGCCGGGTCGAGGCGGGCGACTTCAGCACCCGCGTCCCGGAGACCGGAATGCGCGAGGTGCGCACCCTGGCCCGTGCCTTCAACGCCATGAGTGCCCGGCTCGAGGAGACGGAGCAGCACCGCCGATCCGCCCTTGCCGATGTCTCTCATGAGCTCCGCACGCCGCTCACGGTGATCCAGGGCAACCTCGAGGCGATCATCGACGGCGTCTACCCGGCCGATCCGGCCCACCTGGAGCCGATCCTCGCCGAGACCCGCATCCTGGAGCGCCTGATCGAGGACCTCCGGACGCTGACCCTGGCCGAAGCCGGCAGCCTCGTCCTCCACCGCGAGCCCACCGACCTCCGCGTCCTCCTGGCCGATGTTGTCGCCAGCCATCGCACCCAGGCCGAGCAGGCCGGCATCTCCCTGACGGTCGCGGCGGGCGACACCCTGCCAACGCTCGAGATCGATCCGGCTCGCATCCGCGAGGTGATCTCGAACCTGCTCACGAATGCCCTCCGCCACACGCCGCGAAACGGCACGGTCGAGATGTCGGCGGCGCTGGCGGGCGACAACGTGGAGGTCACGGTGCATGACACCGGCAGTGGCATCCCCGCCGACCAGCTCGAGAGGATTTTCGACCGCTTCTACCGCTCCCCCGACTCCCCGGGAAGCGGCCTCGGGCTGCCCATCGCAAAGAGTCTCGTCGAAGCCCACAACGGAACGATGGATGCGAGGTCGCCCGCGGGCGAGGGCACGACCATCCAATTCACCTTGCCTGTTCAGGCGTAACCCTCGACCAGGGCGCGGGCGAGGGTGACGGCGTCCTCTTTGCGAAACCCAGGCATTTCCCAGACCAGGCAACTATCGTCACGCCAGTCGACGCCGATCAGTCGATAGCCAACGCGAGCGACCTCGAATAGCGAAAAGTTCAGGTCGAATGTCTCGACTAGCCGTTCATCGGGCAACGCCTGCGGACGATGATCTACAACCAAACGCCGCTCTGCATGACGCGAGGCTCTAAGTTCCTCGACGTCCTGGTTCCATCGGATCAACCCCTTGGGTGATGGTTGGCTTTCAATGCCATGCTGCGTGACGCGGTACGTCCGCTTGCCCCAGCGGTTCATTCTGACCTTGTCCTCACAACGCCATCCGCCGGGAGCGCGCGAGGGTGGGCTCGACAGGCAGGTGGAGCATCGGGCGAAGGTGCCGAATGGCGCGCCGGGCAATGATGCCGACAAGGCCCCACACGTTCTCCACAGGCTGAGCCTACAACCTAGTCGAGGGGGCCGCGATCTCGTGGACCCAGCCTGGCGGCCCCCCGAGGTACGCCGGTGCCTAGAGCTCGCCGGCCTCCATCATCCGCTTCAGGTTGACCATCCCCTGGTCCCAGCTCTTGCCGTACCAGCGAATGAACATTCCCTCGAAGAGCCTGGCGGCGCCGGTCATGAAGAAATCAATCTGTGTGCCGACCCGGGTCCCGCCATCGACTGCGGTGAAGCGGAGATCCGCCTCGAACGGCGCGTTCTTCGACGTTCCCTTCATTCCCGCCCGATGCGGCGGCTCGAAGATGGTGGCAACCGCGTCGTTCTCGGTCGTCATCAGGCCCATCTTGACGCGGGCTCGCCGCGTGGATCCCACTCCATGCGGTGGCGGTGACGTCCACCACTCCTTCACGTCGCCCGGAAACCACTTCCCGGTGTTCTCGACATTGGTCAGGACGGCGAAGACGTCCTCGATCGGCCGATTGATCGTGATCGAGCTGTGGACCGACGACCCCATGCCATTTCCTCCCCAAAGTTGCACTGGGCGCTCACACTGAGATGAAACAGCTCGTACTGAGTGAGGCATCGAGTATGGACGTCTTCAAGAACCCCGACGAGGTCATCCAGGAGGTCGAACAGGAAGAGGAGCGCCGCGAGTACAAGACCGATCTCGAGGACGAAATCGAGGAGTCGCCGGAAGACGAGGACGAGGGCGAGGACTGACGGGGGATCGCCCTAGTCGCTGCCCTTGAGCGGGCGGAAGCCCCCATCGGCTGCGCGAGCCATCACGAAGAGCAGGTCGGCAAGCCGATTCAGGTAGGGCACGACCTGGGAGTCGGGGAGGCCACCTTCGTTTTGCAGTTGCACGGCCCGGCGCTCCGCGCGGCGGACGATCGATCGGGCCATGTCGAGGGCGGCACCGGTCATCGACTCGCCGGGCAGGACGAACTCGACCGGCATCGGGAACTTCGCCTCGAGCGCGTCGATCTCGCCCTCGAGTGCGCTCGTCATCTCGGCCGTTACCCGCGTCACGCCGTCGGTGAGCTTCTGCCGCTTCTCGACGTGCGTCGCGAGCTCCCCGCCGACCACGAACAGCTCCCGCTGGAGCCGCAGGATGAGGGTGTTCAGGGCGGCCTCCGTGCGGTCCGTGACCGCGCCGATGGCTGCCCGGGCCAGGCCAAGCGCCGAGACCGCTTCATCGGTCGTGCCGTAGGCGTC
>DATJIJ010000133.1:0-4120 GCA_035493355.1 Candidatus Methylomirabilota bacterium | reverse complement strand
CGCTGCTTGAAGCTGACGTAGCGCTGCGACTGCTGGTCGAAGGCGGTCCCGGCCCGATGGCGGACCAGCTGATGCGAGAGGGTCCGGGTCACGCCGCTGATGGCGAAGGTGAAGTTGACGTGCTCGATGGTCGAGCCGTGGCCCGACTCCATCACCTTGCGGACGAGGCTCTGCTGCTTCTCGTCGGCCACGCCGCGCGAGACCGCCTTGTCCCAGATCTGGTCGGGGAGCTGCTCGGAATAGCAGGTCCGGCAGGCGGTGTAGATGATCGGGAGGTAGTACTCCTCGACGATCTCCTTGGTCGGGAAGATCAGCTTGGCGGAGACGTCAGAGGTGGTCGGCATGGGACGCTGAGGATACCACCGCGAAGGCCGAATTGGAGGGCCTTATCCACAACCTGTAGCGGTGTGGACAACTTTGGACCCGCTATCTTGTGGCGTCGCCCTGCGCCCGATTTCGCCTCGCCCTGGCGTCGCGCGCCGCCGCGCCGGCGACGAGCAGGACGACCGCGCCGGCCACGAAGAGGACCAGCCCGACGGTGTTGAGGATCACTACGGCGGTCGTCTCGCACTCGATGACGTCGAAGTCGACATCGCACGACTGCACCTGCGGAGCGATGAACCAGACGGCGAGCGAGAGGGCGACCAGAATGATCCCGAGCCAGAACGCCTTCCCCAGCCGATTGAGCTGCATGGCAGGAATCTAGCTCGGCTGGGCCTCGGCTGCAGGACCGCTGGGCTCCGTTTCGGAGGTCTGGTCGCCGTCGAGTCGCGCCAGTCCGTGCAGCCGATCGAAGGCGATCCGATTCCCGCCCGCCGCCCTGGCGGAGGCGAGTGCCTCCTCCGCGGCGGCCAGCAGCTCTTCGCCGGTGAGCGTCGTGCCGGATCGCATCAGCGCAATCCCGATCGACAGGCCGACGGCGATCTCGCCGTGCGCCGTGACGATCTTCCGCTCCAGCAACCGATCCAGGACAGCGGTCGCAAACGCGGCAGCGCCGCCCTCGTCGGTATGCGGCAGGACCGCGAGGAAGGCATCGGCACCGGTGCGGCCAAGGGCATCGGCCTCGCGCATGCGCATCCGCAGGCGGAGCGCAACCTCGCGCAGGATCGCGTCGCCGGTCTCCAGGCCGTGCTCATGGTTCAGGGCGGCGAAGCCGTCGATATCAAAGAGCACGACGGCCACCGGATGCGCGTACCGTCGCGCCTCGGCGGCTTCTGTGCGGAGGCGGTCGAGGGTCGGCCACCGGCTCGCCAGTCCGGTGAGCTGGTCGACGCTCACGGCCCGATCGATCTCGACCCGCTGCAGCTCGATCAGGTGCCGCGCCGCCACCAGGTCGTCCAGCGTGGCGCGCAGCTCGCGCGTGATGCGCGAGAGCTCGTCGAACTCCGGCTCCCCGGGAGGAGTCGCTCCTCCGAAGGGGAGCTCGGGAAGCGCCGGGAATCGCTCGGCGGCCGGGACGCGCGGAGCGCGCCCGAAGACGAGGCGCGCGCCAAGGACGCCGGCGGCCAGCCCGATGCCAGCGGTGCCGACCAGCGTCTCGTTGCCCAGGGGGCCGCCAATCGCAAGTGCCGCGACGGATGAGGCGGCGATCCCCAGCGCCGTCGCTCGGGTCGGGTCGTCGAGGCTGGCCAGGGCGGCCACTGCCATAAGCGCTGCGCCAGCGGCAAGCACCATCGGCCCCGCGCTGACCGCCGCGTTCCCGGCCAGCAGGACGCCCGCCAGGCCGGTATCCACCAGCACGATCGCGATGAACAGCCCCCCGACCCGGTCGCGGCGGGTGCCCAGGGAGCGTCGCAGGACGGCGGAGCCCGCGAGTGCGAGCGCAGCGGCACCGGCCAGGCCGATTGCCAGCCCAACCTCCCCTGCCACGTCGAGCGCGACCACGATGAAGGTTGCGGAGACGATGCCGAGGGCCGTGAGGTCGGCCAAGTCGCGGAGCCGGCCATCCTCGAAGGTGGCCGCGACCGCCACGAGCAGGGCGAAGGCCGCCACAACCGCCGCAGCGATGAGGACGACCTGCAACACCATGGGATCCGAGGAGATCTGAACTCTCGGCGCCGCGCGGATCAGCGCGACAGCAGCCAGCGGCAGGGCCACCGTCACGAGGCGGCCCACGGTTGGCGCAATGGTCGCGGCGGGAGAACGGTCCAAGGGCGTCCTGTGGTGCAGACGTGCACCGCGAGTCTCCGCGTCACCGCCCCCGAGCGGCAATAGTACGAAGGACGCGCGCTCAGCGGGTGCCGTATTCTCGGATCGTGGCCATTCCCGCGCGGCGCACCGCGATGTCGCGCCGCCTCTTCCTTGAGCAGACGGATCGGCTCATCGCCGACGGCGAGGCGCTCGTCGCCACGCCGCATTGGGACCTCTTCCGCGCCTGGCTGCTCAACTCCGATGAGCTCCTCGAACGGGTCTGGGGACGGATGGACAAGTACCACCTCGCCTGGCTGAACGTCGGTCGCGACTCCGCGCCATCGGGCTCCGACCTCGACGACGCGGGGACCGCCCGCTTCATCGCCGAGGTGGCCAGCGCCAAGGTGGCCGTGCTGCGTACCATGCGGGTCGCCGTCGCGACGCGCGGCTGGAGAAACCTGAGCGACGAAGACGAGGAGGATCGGTGACCGATCGTCAGCGTGAGCCGATCGGCGGCCTGGCGGCCGTCTTCGCGCACCCCGACGACGAGAGCGTCACAGCCGCCGGTGCGCTTGCCCTGGCCCACGATGCGGGCCGAACCGTGCGGCTGCTGCTCCTCACCCGCGGCGAGGCCGGCAACGCCGAGCGCGCCCCTGACCTCGACTTGGCCGACACCCGTGAGGAGGAGATGCGCTGCGCCGCCGCGAAGATCGGGATGGACGAGGTCACGGTGGTGGACCATCCGGACGGCCGTCTGTCGGAGGTGCCCTTCTCGACGCTGGTGGACGAGATCGCGCTCTGGCTCGCCGACCGCCGCCCCGACGCAGTGATCACCTTCGGGGCGCACGGCGTGACGAACGACGCCGACCACGTCGTCGTGGGCGCTGCGACCCGCTGGGCGGTGGAGCGCCTCGCCGAGTCCGGCCTCGCGCCCCACGCGGTGTACGTGGTCGCGCCGGTCTTCGGCCCCGGGCACCGCAGCTACGACCTCTCCCCGGAGGAGGGGGCCGCCAGCCACCGGATCGAGATCACCGAGGTCGCCGGCCGCAAGCTCGCCGCCCTGGCCTGCCACGCCAGCCAGACCGATGTCGTCGAGGAGATCACCGAGCTGCGCGCCGCGCTCGACCGTGACGGGGTGATCTACGAGGGCTATACCCGCGTCCGCCCCACCGTCCCCGCGGCCCGCCCGACGTTCTTCTCCCGCCTCGTCTGAGGGACTCGCCCTCAATTCTTGCTAGACTGGTCGGCAATGACGATTGACTCGAACCTCGCCAAGGTTGACGAGGTGATGACCGCTCTCTACGACATCCACGATCCGGAGATCGGGATGAGCATCGTGGACCTCGACCTGATCAAGAACGTGGAGATCGGCGTCGACGGCGCCCCCACCGAGATCAAGATGATCCTCACAACGCCCTTCTGCCCGTGGGCCGGTGAGCTGATCCAGACCGTGAAGCAGAAGACGGAGGAGGTCGTTGGGCCTCCCGTCAAGGTCACCCTGCTCGCGGATCGCTGGGAGCCCCCACCCGGCCTCTTCTAGGGTCGCATCGGGCTCCCGATACGTCCGGATACAAGTGGCACTTGTGTATCCGCGCATGAGCGGTCGCTCAGGGTCAGAAATCACCCGCGGAATGAGTGATGCCACAAGCCACGCTTGTATTCCTGCGCATCGCGCGTGGTCAGAGGACCTCCACGCGTCCATGTACAAGCGGCACTTGTAGTCAGCATCGCGACGGCCTGGCGGCGCGCTAGCATCTCCCCGATGCGCATCTACACCCGCAAGGGCGACACCGGCACCACCGGGCTCCTCTTCGGCGGCGCCCGCATCAGCAAGGGCGACCTCCGCACAGACGCCTACGGCACGACCGATGAAGCGGTCTCGGCGCTTGGCCTGGCCCGGGCAGCCATCGGCGCGGTCACGGACCGCACGGAGGCCGCCCTGAACACCCTCATCCTGCGGCTCCAGCGGGAGCTGTTCGTGGTCGGCGGG
>DATJIJ010000132.1:0-4696 GCA_035493355.1 Candidatus Methylomirabilota bacterium | reverse complement strand
ACCGAACGTCGGCACTCTCGAATGCCGGCCCTCCCGGGACCGGATGCTCGATGGTCGGGGCACAGGCGACGAGCAGCGCAACGCACGCCAGCCCCACCCCCGCGCGCACTACCCCGCTCCGCGCACGATCATCTGGTCCCGCTCCGGGCCGACCGAGACATAGCTGATCGGCACGCCGGCGAGCTCCTCGAGCCGCTGGACATACGCCCGCGCCGGCGAGGGCAGCTGGTCGAAGGCGCGGCAGCCCGTTGTATCGGCCTTCCAGCCGGGAAGCTCTTCATAGACCGGCTCCAACCCCTCATAGACCGCTGTCGAGGCGGGCACCGTCGTCCATTCGCGACCATCCACCGGGTCGCGGTAGGAGGTGCACACCTTGATCCGCTCGAAGCCGTCGAGGACGTCGAGCTTCGTCAGGGCGATGCTCGAGTAGCCGGCCAGCCGGACGCTGAAGCGCACCGCCACCGCGTCGTACCAGCCGCAGCGCCGCGGCCGCCCGGTCGAGGTTCCGAACTCGACGCCTCGCTCGCGGAGGGCCTCGCCGTCGGCGTCCAGCAGCTCGGTGGGCAGCGGTCCCGCGCCAACCGCCGTCGTGTACGCCTTTGCCACCCCGATCACCTGGTCGATCGCCACCGCCGGCAGCCCGGCGCCGATCGACGCGCCGCCGGGGATCGGCGATGAGGAGGTGACGTAGGGATAGGTCCCCCAGTCGATGTCGCGCATCGTCCCAAGCTGGCCTTCGAGCAGGATCCGCTCGCCGGCCACCAGCGCTGCATCGACCATCGACTGTCCGTCCACGACGTGCGATCGCAGCCGCTCGGCGGCAGCCAGGTATTCCTCGGCGATGCGTTCCTCATCCGTGGCCTCGGCGATGGCGGTGCGCATCTCGTCGTCCTCCCCGCCGGCCCCGAAGTAGCCCGACACGATGCGATTGATGCGGGCCAGGGCGACGGTCAGCTGCGCTCGGAATCCATCGGCCTCCATCAGGTCCACCACCCGGATGCCGCGGCGGGCCACCTTGTCGACGTAGGCCGGACCGATCCCGCGGCTGGTAGTGCCGAGCTTGGCAGTCCCGCGCTCACGCTCCTCGAGCTGGTCCAGTAGCACGTGGTAGGGCATCACGAGGTGCGCCCGCTCGCTGATGAAGAAGTTCGAGCACTCGAAACCGACAGCGGCGAGGCCGTCGAGCTCGCCGACCAGCGCCGGCGGGTTGATCACCACGCCACCGCCCAGGAGGTTGCGGGTCTCGGGATAGAAGATTCCCGACGGGATCAGGTGCAGCTTGAAGTGGCCGTGCTGGTTGACGACCGTGTGGCCCGCGTTGTTGCCGCCGCCATAACGGATCACCAGGTCGGCATCGGTGGCGAGGTAGTCGACCACGCGCCCCTTCCCCTCGTCGCCCCACTGGGCACCGACGACGGCGATGACGGCCATGGGCAGGCACTGACCTCAAAAGCTTGGGAGAGGACGCATCGTAGCGCCGGTGACCGGATGGCGGATAAACGAACGCCGCCTTGGGCGTCGGCGGCGTTCGGACTGGCTTACGGGTGAGGGTCAGGTGCGGGTGGCACGCACCTTGTCGAAGCAGCTGCTGCAGTAGACCGGACGATCGTTGCGCGGCAGGAATGGCACGAGGGCCTGTCCGCCGCACTCCGCGCATACGGCGGCGTGCATCTCGCGCTGGCCGGTGCCACCGCCCGAGCTGATCCCCAGGGCCCGGTTCTGCTTCGCGGTCGCGCGACAGCTCGGGCAGCGCTGCGGCTCGTTGACGAGCCCCTTCTCGGCGTAGAACTGCTGCTCGCCGGCGGAGAAGACAAAGTCCATCCCGCAATCACGGCAGCTGATCGTCTTGTCGGCGTACACCTGACCCTGTCCTCCTGCGACACCCGCCCGGGCCGATCTGGACGGTGCTGTCACTCGGGCCTGGGCTGACCGGCGGCTGGGCGCTGGATCTGTCGGACTCGGGTTGAGCATTGGACCGGACGTTGCGCGGCCGACTATACACACGGCTTCAAGGCCTGCCTAGAGTGCAAAACCGTGCTCGGACGGCACCGCGTGGCCGATGATGTGGCGGTGAGTGAAATCGAGCCCGAGCATGCCAGTCGCCGCCGCTGGCGATGGACCGCGGCCGTGGTCGTTGTGGGGGTCGGCGCGTTTCTTGGATTCCAGGTGGCGTACCAGTCGTCGCTCGGAGGCCTCGGCGGCGCGCTGGGGGCTGCATTCCTGGGCATGGCCATCGGTGCGCTCGCTTTCGTTGCACTACTGGTTGGGGTCGGAAATGCCCTCCGACCCGCCGGGCGCGGGCGTGTCGCCAGCTCCTACTCCTTTGCCGCGGCGGGCCTGTTGCTCACAGGCGCGGCCGTTGGCTATGTCGTGGTAACGGTTTTCGACCTTGGCTATCACGCGCCCGTCGTTCTCCAGGCGCGCGGCGAGGCCACCGTCACGCTGGACGGCGTGGCTGGCTTTGAGCCGCGCGGGGCCGGCCGTGCAGACTGCCAGTCAGAGGCCGACGGCACCGATGTGGAGCGCGTCGTCGCACTCAGCCTCGGCGAGCTGAACCACAACGTGCTGCGAGCCGACATTACCGTGCCGGTTGCCGGGGCCAGCCGCGGCTTCATCTCGCTCTTCGTGGACGCCGCCCATCTGCCCCCCGGCACCGCCCAGCCGATGTGGACGATGATCGAGCCGGGGGTCGAAGCGTCCTCAGACGGAGGGACCGGGACGATCCGATTCGACCTGGCGCTGATCCAGGTTGACCCGAAACTCGGCGTTCCGCCCGGGTCATGGCCCGAGGTGCTGGCCGGCGAGATCCGCTGGTCCTGCGGTCCATGGTTCGCGCCAGACGGGAGCGCGGCTCCCCCATTGGACGGGATCACCACGGTCGACCTCACCGCGCATGATTGGGTCGCGGAATCCCGCGCCGCGGGGGCCTGCGAGTTCGAGCCGGACGGCTCGGTCTGGGTCTTCACGGCCGATCCGGTGGGAACGCTCCAGGGCCGGCCGATGAGGGTCAACCTCGATCTCGGGGGCGATCCGAGGGCGGGCGACGAGGTCTTGCTGCAGCTCGCCTTGCAGGAGACCGCCCTTCCGACGGGAACGTCTCGGTACGCCAAGAATCTCATTGCGGCGACATCCGGCGGGCCGATCGTGTCCTGGGCCGATCTCGTCACCGTTGGCGAGATATCTGGCGGAGGGCTAAGCGGTCAGCTGACGTTCGAGCAGCTACCCACGGAAGGCACACCAAACGTGAGCTGGCCCTCGACGCTGAGCGGCACCCTGACCTGGGACTGCGCCTAGTACGTCACCGCTTCCTCGGTCTCGCGGGCGGCCATCGTGTAGAAGCGGGTATTCGTCTTGCGGAACTGGAGCGGCACCTCGCCGATGGGGCCGTTGCGGTGCTTGGCCACCTTGGCCTTGATCAGCTCGACGTCGCTGTCCGGATTCGCCTCGCCGTCGCGATACAGGAAGATCACGACGTCAGCGTCCTGCTCGATCGAGCCCGACTCGCGCAGGTCCGAGAGGCGCGGCTCGGCTGACCCCCGCTGCTCGACGCCTCGCGACAGCTGGGAGAGCGCGATCACCGGCACCTTCAGCTCACGGGAGAGCTGCTTCAGACCACGGCTGATCTCGCTCACCTCCTGCACCCGATTCGGCTCGCGCGACGAGAGACTCCCCTGCATCAGCTGCAGGTAGTCGACGATCAGCAGGTCTAGCCCACGCTGCTCCGCCTCGAGGCGGCGGGCCTTCGTGCGCAGCTCCAGCACGGTGAGCACCGGCGAGTCGTCGATCCACATCGGCGCCGCGTGCATCGAGTTCATGACCTGGGCGATCTTGCTCCAGTCCGTCTCGTCCACGAACCCGCTCTGCAGGGGTCGCGGGTTGATCCCGGACTCCGCCGAGAGGAGCCGGAGGGCGAGCTGCTCCTTGCTCATCTCGAGCGAGAAGAGGCCGACCTTCTTCCCCTCGTGGACCGCGGCGTGCTGCGCGATGTTGAGCGCCATGCTCGTCTTCCCGACGCTCGGCCGCGCCGCCAGGATGATCAGGTCCGACGGCTGGAAGCCACCCAGCAGCGCGTCCAGCTGCGAGAGCCCGCTGGGGATGCCGAGGATCTGGCCACGATGCTCGTGGAGGTACTCGAGGCGGTCGTAGGCCTGGCCGAGCAGCGTGGCGAGAGACTCGAATCCGCCGACGGTGCGCCGCTGGCTGATCTCGAAGAGGATCCCCTCCGCCCGGTCGATGGCTGCCTCGGCGTCGTTGGCCTCTTCGTAGCCGACCGCCGCGATCTTGCCGGCCGCGCCGATGAGGTTGCGGAGGACCGCCTTGCGCTCGACGATCCGCCCGTAGTGCTCGACGTGGACAGCCGTGGGCACCATGTTCATGAGGCTGGCGAGGTAGGCGGCCCCGCCGATCGGCTCGAGCCGATCACGCCGCGCCAGCTCGTCGCCGAGGGTCACCAGGTCGATCGGCTCGCGCTGGCCGTGCAGGCCGAGCATCGCCTCGTAGATGTCGGAGTGCTGCTGGCGGTAGAAGTCGGGCGGGTGCAGGAAGTCCGCGACCTTGAGGATCGCCTCGGGGTCGATGAGGATCGAGCCGAGGACGCTCTGCTCGGCCTCGACCGCCTGGGGGGCCAGCTTGTCGATGCTCACGGTGGTACCGATGGTGCCCGAGCGACGGGCCGCTGCATACCGGCAAGGCGGGT
>DATJIJ010000131.1:0-4895 GCA_035493355.1 Candidatus Methylomirabilota bacterium | reverse complement strand
CCGCACCTCTCGGACGCGGATCATGTCATTGATTCGGAGTTCCTTGGCTATGAGTGCTGCCGCTCCTTCAACAAAGAAGCCACCGTCCGATCCGGACGCGTGGCCCACACCGATGCGCAAACGCCGGCCGACTATACACCGCGGCCCTCCGGAGGGTCAACGCAACCTCGTTGGTGCTACGCGCACGCGCTGCCTGGTGGCGCTTCGCAGAATGCCAACATGGCGTACACCACGAACGCCAGCCCGATGAGCGCCATCACCGCGACGATGAGGCCCGTCGCGCGCCAGCCGGGGGTCGAATGATTGATCCCCCAGCCCAGCGCCGTTGCTGCTGCTCCGGCCAGGATCGCCGCCGCTACCCACAGGGCTGCCATCTCAGGAGCCAACCAGGCCCATGACTCAGCTCGGGTAGTGGTAGAAGATCGCCACCTGGCGACCGTCGGGATCGGCGACCCGGAAGGACCGCGTCCCCTCGTACCGGTCGCCGGAGGGCGCGCCGATCAGGGCGAAGCCTCGCAGGGCAAGGTCCTGGGCCCAGGCGTCGACCTCCGCGGCGGTGTCGACCCGGAAGCCGATCTGCATCCCGTCCCGCGCGGCACGCTCGGCACGACGGAAGCTGAGCTCGAAGCCGCCGAGCTCCAGGTCCACTCCGCCATCGTCCGCCGCGCGGCGCTTGAAGCCAAAGGCGGACTCGTAGAACTCGGCGGTCCGGCCCGGATCAGTCGAGTGAAGGGCCAGCTGGCCGACCCCGCGCATCTTCCTCAGGGCTGCTCCCCCTCGGGGGCGTACGGCCACAGCTCGCGACGCGCGACGCGGCCGGCAAGATCGGCGATGAAGGTCGCCAGGCCGATTCCCTGCGTCGACTCGCCGGTGCGAAGCCGCGGGCTGACGGCGCCCGCCTCCTGGTCTCGATCCCCGAGGACGAGCATCACGGGCACTTTCTGCTCCTGGGCATCGCGCAGCTTGGCCTGCATCCGTTCGGAGCGATCGTCCACCTCGGCCCGTAGGCCAGCCTCGAAGAGCGCCTGGCGAACGCTCTCCGCGTACTCAACGTGTCGGTCGGCGATCGGGATCACCATCACCTGGACCGGGGCCAGCCAGGCGGGAAAGGCCCCGGCGAAGTGCTCGGTGATGACTCCGATGAACCGCTCGAAGCTGCCGTAGATCGCGTAGTGCACGATCACCGGGCGGGCGGTCCCGCCATCCGCGGCGCGGTACTCCATCTCGAAGCGCTGGGGCAGCTGGTAGTCGATCTGCACCGTGGCCATCTGCCACTCGCGTCCGAGTGCGTCGTCGATGAAGACGTCGATCTTCGGCGCGTAGAACGCGCCGCCGCCCGGGTCGAGCGTGTAGGTGATCCCGGCGCTGGTGGCGGCTTCGGCCAACTGGCCCTCGGCCATGTCCCAGAACTCATCGGTGCCGAGCTTCTTGGCCGGGCGCGTGGCGAGCTTGAAGCGTGGCTCGAACCCGAATGGCTCGTACTGGCGGCGGACCAGGCGCAGCGCGAGCTGCACCTCGTCGATCACCTGGTCCTCGCGGCAGATGACGTGCGAGTCGTCCTGGGTCAGCTGCCGGACGCGGAACATGCCGGCCAGGGCACCGGTCAGCTCGTTGCGGAACAGCCACGAGTAGTCGGCGAGACGCATCGGCAGGTCCCGATACGACCGTAGCGAGGTCTTGAAGATCAGCATGGACTCCGGGCAGTTCATCGGCTTCAGCCCTGACTGCTGTTCGGCGTCACCGAAGACGAACATGTTGTCCTGGTAGAGCGCCCAGTGGCCGGAGGTCTCCCAGAGCTCCTTGCGCACGAGGGCAGGGGTGCGGACCTCGACGAAGCCGCCCTCCCGACGGACCTGGAGCGACCACGCCTCGAGCGCACGCCAGAGGGCCATCCCCCGCGGATGCCAGAAGGGAGCGGCGGGCGACTCGGAATGGAAGCTGAAGAGATCCAGGTCGCGACCGATCTTGCGGTGGTCGCGCTTCTTCGCCTCCTCGAGCCGCCACAGGTAGTCGGTTAGGTCCTTCTCCGTCTCCCAGACCGATCCGTAGATCCGCTGCAGCATCGGCCGCTTCTCGTCGCCGCGCCAGTACGCGGCAGCCGAGCTGAGCAGCTTGAAGGGGCCGATCTTGCCGGTCGATTCGAGGTGCGGCCCGCGGCAGAGGTCGTTGAAGGACCCATGCTGGTAGAAGCTGATCACCTCGCCCGGCGGCAGCTCACCGATGATCTCGGCCTTGTACTCCTGGCCCGCCGCCTGCTCACGGGCGACCGCCTCGTCACGGCCGATCTCGCTGCGCTCGAAGGGCAGGTTCGCGGCCACTTGATCGCGCATCTTGGCCTCGATCGCCTCGAGATCGGCGGGGGTCAGGGCGCGAGGGAGGTCGAAGTCGTAATAGAAGCCATCCTTGATCGCCGGGCCGATGCCCAGCTTCGCCTCCGGAAAGAGCTGGAGGACGGACGCGGCCATGACGTGCGCCGTCGAGTGACGCATCGTGTCGAGCCGGTCATGCACGCTCGCGTCGAGCAGCTCCTCGGCCTTGGATCTGACCTCGCCCTCGTCGATTGCCATGCGGCGAAGGGTAGCGGTTCGTCCGGACGCTCGCGACGCCTAGACCGGCTTGAAGGCCTCGAACGGCTGGCGGCAGTCCGCGCAGTGGTAGATCGCCCGGCAGAGGGTCGGGCCGAACGGGTTCTCGAGGGTTGTGTTGCGCGAGGCGCAGTACGGACAGGTCGCAATCGGCAGCACGGTCAGCGAGTCCCCGCTGAAGGTCGAGCCGATGGTCATCGGTGGCGCGAAGCCGCTTACTCGAAGTGCTTCACGGCCGGCCGGCGTGATCCGGTCCGAAGTCCACGGCTCGGTGAATGTGAGTTCCACTGTCACCTCGTCGGCGACCCGCAGCTCCGTCAGCCGCGCCCCGATCTGCCCCCGCATCACGTCGATTGCCGGGCAGCCGACGAAGGTCGGCATGAGCTCCACCGTGAGGCGTTCCCCGCCCGACGGCATCGGCGCGAAGGCGAAGCCGCGGATCACGCCGAGGTCGACGAGGCTGATGGCCGGTATCTCGGGGTCGGCGATCTCCGCCAGCGCTGACCAGACAGCGGACTCGCGCGGCGGTGCGGCGGCTACCACGTTGCACCGACCTCGGAGCCGGAGACGGTCGTGAACTCGCCGTGGAGCCAGGCGAACTCGTCGGTGCGCCGGGTGCGCCCGTCCGCTGCTGGCCCTCCGGCGTCGGTCGGCACGGGCAGATGTGCGGCCTGCAGTCTTCCGGCAACCCGCTCCAGCCAGCGGGCACGCAACGGCTCGAGCGACTCGGGCAGGATCCGCGCGGCCACCAGGCAGGCCTCGCCGGCAAGCGGTGCGAAGACGGCCTGCGCATCGGGCCAGAGCTGCTCGATCGCGGCCACCAGCCGGGCGTGGGAATCGTCTCCGCCCTCCGCCAGGCGCCGCAGCCAGAGGTCGAAATGGAGGATATGGTAGGTCTCCTCGCGCCGCATCTTGACGGCGAGGTCGGCCAGCGGCTGGTAGGCGGAGGCCGCAAGGGACTCCAGGCGCACCGCATCGGCGTGCTCGTACAGGAAGCGTCGGGCGATGCTGAAGGCCCAGTCGGTGCGGGCGTGGTTCATGAGCGCCGCGTGTCGGTAGCCCTCCGGCGGCCGTCCAAACGCGATCCGGTCGGCGTCGTCGCCGGTCAGCTCGGCGAGGAGCTCGTAGAGCGCCTTGGCATGCCCGATCTCGTCCTGGCTGACCGAGCTCATCGCCACGTCCTCCTCGAGGATCGGCGCGATCCCGGTCCACTCGGAGTCCCAGAAGCCGAGCACGAACTCGTCGTCGGCCATCGACAGCAGAAGCTCGGCCAGGGCGTCACGTGTCTCGCGATCCAGGTCGCTCACTCCCCCACCTCGTCGACCTGCGGGCTGCCCGCTCGCTCGCGCGCCGCCTCGAGCTTGTGCTTGATCAGGAATCCACCCGGACGCTTGAACGAGCGGTCGAATGGCGGCTTGAGGAGGTCAGGGTCGTCGAGCTCGGTGATCGCCTCGCGTGGCACGATCCAGAGCCGCTCGCTCTCCTGCCGTCGCCCGTAGAACTCTCGGGCGTAGTGCGTGGCGAGCTCCTCGTCGGGCGCCTTCACGCTGCCGCCGTGGACCATCGGGTCGCCCTCAGCTTCCTGGCGGAAGACCTCCCAGACGCGGTCCTTGGAGCGCATCGAGCCGATGGCGGCCTCAGGCCGCCGCGCCGACCGGTCCGAGGATCGCGTCGCGCACCCATTGCGTTGTGGCGCGGGCATCTCGCCGGAAGTCGAGCCGCTCCTGCGACTTTGGCCCGTGGCCGGTCACGACGGAGCGCAGCTCGTTCCAATCGGGCTCGGTGTAGACCCAGCGCCCGGCCTCGTCGTCATACGCGAGCACGGGATCCGGGATCACGAGCCCGAGCTCGCGGATGCGCGGCACGTAGATCGAGAGGAACTCCTGCCGCAGCTGCTCGTTGCCCTTCGCCTTGATCTTCCAGATCAGGTCGCGATCGGTCTCCGGGTTGGTCGGCGGGCCGTGCATCTGCATCAGCGGGCCCCACCACCGGTCGAGCGCCTCCTGCACGCTGGCGCGCTGCGCATCGGTGCCGTTCATCAGGGTGAGCACCACATCCCGGCCGTGCATGATGTGGACCGATTCCTCCCAGCAGATCTTCTTCATCGTCCGCGCATACGGGGCGTACGAGGAGTCGCGGAGTGCCTGCTGGCTGACGATCGCCGCGGCGTCCACCAGCCAGGCGATGATCCCGACGTCGGCCCAGCTGCGGGTCGGGTAGTGGAAGACGTTGTGGAACTTGGTCTTGCCGTCGATCAGGTCCTGCAGCATCTGCTCCCGGCTCTTGCCGAGGTCCTCGGCGACCCGGTAG
>DATJIJ010000130.1:0-10091 GCA_035493355.1 Candidatus Methylomirabilota bacterium | reverse complement strand
GCACGAGCACGTTGAGCAGGACGTTGGTGCCGAGGCCGAAGAAGGCGTTCCAGTCGCCTGGAACCCACAGCCTCGGCTTGTACTCAGAGTTGCCTGTCATTGGTTCTCCTCTACCTCCCTCCCCCTTCACGTCCGACGCTGAGGTCTACGGGGGATGGCTGATGGCGGCTTCGTGCATCGGTGTCACCTCAGCTCAGGCCGATGCGCCGGCCATGGCCGGCGTGCCGAGGGCCGCGAGGAAGGAAGCTGAGTCGCTCACCCAGCCGAAGATGCCGCCCTGGGCCTTGATCATCTCGAGCGCGACCCGCTGGAACTCGGGGAAGTACGACGCGACCGCGTCCGAGAGGACGCAGGCGTCGTAGCCGCGGTCGTTCGCCTCACGGACGCTGGTCTGCACGCAGACCTCGGTGGTCACGCCGCAGAAGATCAGCTTCTCGATCCCCTTCATCTTCAGGATCGTGTCCATGTCGGTGGCGTAGAAGGCGCCCTTGCCGGGCTTGTCGACGACCGGCTCACCCTCGATCGGGTAGACCTCCTCGACGATGTCGTGGCCGTGCGACCCGCGCACGAGGAGCCGGCCCATCGGTCCTTCGTCGCCGATATGGATCTTCGGGTTGCCGCGCTCGTACTTGGCGCGCGGAAGGTCGCTGAGGTCCGCGCGGTGGCCTTCGCGGGTGTGGATCACGAAGATGCCCGCCTCGCGGCAGGCCTTCAGCACCTTCTCCGCGGCCGGCAGCGCGGCCAGCAGGAGGGAGGTGTCATTGCCCAGCGACTCACCGAAGCCGCCCGGGTATACGAAGTCGCGCTGGAAATCGATCATCACCAGCGCCGTCTTCTTTGGATCGAACTCGAAGTCGTAGGGTTCCGCCTTCATGCTCAGCATGCCTTGACCTGGACCTCCTTCAACTGCCCGATGGACTGACGGGAGCGAGCGCCGGGTCGGCGACGATGCGCGTCCCCGATGTGCCCGCGAATGCCTGCTCGAGATTGGCGGGCGAGGTGATCAGCACCTCGGAACCGCCCCGCTCCAGGAATGTGATCGCCGCCTCGACCTTGGGGCCCATGCTCCCCTTCGGGAACTCCCCCTCGGCCAGGTAGCGGCGCGCCTCGCTGACGGAGAGCCGGTCCAGGAAGCGCTGGTCCGGCTGGCGGAAATGAATGGCCACCCGCTCGACCCCGGTCGAGAGGACGAGGAGCGGGATGCCGAGGCTGCTGGCCAGGAGCGCTGAAGCGAGGTCCTTGTCGATCACCGCCTCGACGCCCTCGTAGCCCTGCGTCGCCTCGACCACCGGGATCCCGCCACCCCCGGCAGCGATCACCACGAAGCCGGACGAGACGAGGGTCTTGATCTGCTCCGCCTCCACGATGCGCAGCGGATGGGGGGAGGGCACGATGCGCCGATAACCGCGGCCGGAATCCTCGACCATTGCCCAACCCTCGTCGCGGCGCTTGGCGTCCGCCTCAGCGGCGCTGTAGGCGGGCCCGATCGGCTTGGTCGGGTCGCCGAACGCCGGGTCGGCGGGATCGACCACGACATGGGTCAGGATGCAGGCGACGCTGTCCCGCAGGCCACGCCGGCCGAGCTCATTGAGGAGCGCGTTGCCCAGGATGTGGCCGATCCCGCCCTGCGAGTCGGCGACGCTCATGTCGAGCGACAGGCGCGGGATCCCCGACGACTCCCCGGTCAGCTCGGAGCGCAGCAGGATGAAGCCGACCTGCGGGCCATTGCCATGCGTGACTACGACCCGCCAGCCATCGGCGACCAGCGCGGCGATGTGGCTGGCCGTCTCGGTCGCGTTGGCGAACTGCTCGGCGATCGAGCCCTTCTGCCCATCCAGGATGAGTGCATTTCCACCGATGGCGATGACCGCGCTGCGCTCCATCAGGCAGCCACCTTCAGCTTCGCGGCGAGACCGCGGAGGGCGTCGGCGAAGCAGCTCAAGGGCGCCCGGGCGATCCCTGCGCCAATCTGCCCGACGCCGGGCAGCTTGTGCGCGATCCCGGTATTGATCACCGGCTGGACGCCGCTCTCCACCACGCGCCGAGCGTCGATGCCGGTCGGCGAGCCGGCGAAGCCGAGCGGGGGGAGAGCGAATGCCGGGTTGCGCTCGAGCGTGATGCGGTACATCTCCCGGGTGTAGTTGAGCGCGTCGGCAGCGGTGCCGCCCACGAAGCGCACGATCGCCGGCGCGGCAGCCATGGCGAAGCCGCCAATCCCGCAGGTCTCGGTGATGGCGCTGTCGCCGAGATCCGGGTTCGCATCCTCGGGGCCATAGCCGGGGAAGTAGAGGCCGTCGGGGACGCCGACCGGCGCCGTGTACCAGTCGTCGCCGGTGCCGGAGAGGCGGACCCCGAAGTCGACCCCATTGCGGCTCATGGCGGTCACGACGGTCGAGCCGGGGACCCCATGGGCGGCGTCCAGCGTCGCCTTGCAGGCGGCCATCGACAGGTTGAGGAAGAAGTGGTCGTTCGCGCGGAGGAAGTCGAGGGCGGCGGCGGCATCGGGCTCGGTGGCAGTTCGCACGAGGGTTGGCGCGATGCTTCGCACGAAGAGCGAGGTGGCGGCCACGTTGCGGTTGTGGCCCTCATCGCCCATCTGCAGCGCCTGGGCGGTGATGCTCTTGAGGTCGATCGGCCCCGTCGCGGCGAGCGTCGCGCTCAGGGTCGGGCCGAAGGCATCGCGGAACCAGCGCAGCCGCTCGAGCACCGACTCGTCGTACGCGCCGAAGCGCAGCACCTTGCCGAGACCCTCGTTCAGGGTCGCAAACGCGCGGTTGCCGGCGGCGGTGTTCTCGACCACGACGACTGGCATCGATGGCGAGACGACGCCGGCCATCGGGCCGACCGCACCGTGGTGGTGGCAGGCATCGAATGCGATCTCGCCGCTTTCTGCGAGATCCTCTGCTTCCTCTGGAGTGGACGCCCAGCCCTCGAACAGGGACGCGCCGATGGCCGCGCCGCGCATCGGCCCGCACATCCGCTCCCAGGCGATCGGCGGACCGGAGTGGAGCAGCATCCTGCCCGTCAGCCCCGCAATGGCGGTCCCTGCAGGCTGGACGTCGACCAGGAATGGGCTGGCGCCCAGGAGCCGATCGAGCGCGCTCCGGTTGGCCGCCGCGACCACCCCACCGATCGCGTCGTCCGGGTCGTCCTCGAGCCGCGCGATGAGCATCCCGAGCTCGGCATCCGCGTTGGCCGGAGGCCGCCAATCGAGGTTGAGGACGGCGGCACCCGCTGAGGCGATCGGGTCGGCGAAGCCGGCCAGCCCGATGTTCAAGGCCTGCACGCCGTTCGGCAGCATCACGCGGGCACCTCGCGCATCGCGGCCCGTTGCGCGACGAGGCCGGCGAGATGGGCCGCGCGGGCGTTGCTCGCGGCGAGGTGGACGCCGGCATCGGCCAGGATGGATCGCTGGCCGTCGAAGCCCTGCGGGTCGTTTGGCGTGCCACAGACCGATGCGACGATGGCGAGGCCACGGCCTTCCGCCCTCGCGGCGGCGTCGGCGGCCCGGATGGCCGGGATCAGCGCGCCCGCCGGATCGGGGTGGGAGGCGTAGCCGAGGACGATATCGAGCAGGATCACCGCAACCCGCGGATCGCCACCCGCCTCCTCGATCTTCTCCATGCGCAGCCGCGGGTCGATCATCGGGTGGGGACGGCCGACGGTGTATTCGTCGTCACCAAGATCGACGATCTCCTGCTGCGCCGCAGCATCGGCTCCGAGGAGGCCCTTCAGAACGACCTTCGCCTCGCTCGCCAGCGAGCCGCCCGAATAGAGGCCCGCGATCCGATCCTGGCCGGGCGCGAGGCCGGCGGCCCAGGCCGCGGGGTCACTCGCGTCGTCGTTCAGCTGCGGGGGCGGGGCCCCGAGGCTCAACGCCGCGGCAGTCTGGGCCGCATCTTCGAAGGTCGTGGCCGGATGCACACCAGATGCCCGGATGGCGTCGGCGTCGCCGCCGAGGAAGTTGACGACCACCGGCTTCGAGGCGGCCGATGCGGCGGCAAGGACCTTCGCGGCGACCGACGGCGCCGGCGGCTTGGAGATCAGCACCACGACATCGGTCTCGGCGTCAGCCACGAGGCGCTCCAGCCCCGCCAGCATCATCAGCCCGCCAACCTCCTCGTGGAGGTCGCGACCGCCCACTCCAATCGCCTGCGAGACCCCGGCGCCGAACGCGTCAAGCAGGCAGGTGACCTGCTGGAGTCCGGTCCCGCTCGCCCCCACCAGCCCCACGCCGCCGCGGCGAACCGCGTTGGCGAAGCCGAGCGGGACGCCGTCGAGGATGGCGGTCCCGCAGTCGGGGCCCATCACCAGCAGCCCCTTCCGAACGCCGAGCTGCTTGAGCTCGATCTCGTCCTCGACGGGCACGTTGTCGCTGAAGAGGAAGACGTGCATCCCCCGCTTCAGCGCCTTCAGGGCCTCGGCGGCGGCATAGGTGCCAGGCGTCGAGATGAGGGCCAGGTTCAGCCCAGGGAGCTCCGTAACGGCTTCGGCAATCGTCGTTGGCACGAAGCGATGTCCATCGCCGGCCGCTTCGGCGGCCGCGCCGCGCATGAGGGTGGCGGCGCGCTCGAAGGCCGTCTCGGCCGCGGCGTCGTCGTTGGCCGCCAGGGCCACCACCATGTCGTTCGGCCCGGCGGCTGGGTCGAGGCCCCTGTCCAGGCCCGCCTCGGCCACGATCGCCAGGTTGGCGGGGGTGCACATCACCAGGCCGGCCCGGATGACCCCGGGGAGGCGCTCGATCTCGGCGGCGATTCGCATCAGCTCCACCGAGTCCCGGTAGGCGTTGCGGAAGACCCGCTGGCGGACGACGCTCACGCGGCCACGTTCTTCTCGCTGGCGCACGCACGCAGTCGCGCTGCCAGCTGCGGTTCGCCCGCCTCAATCCCGACCAGCATGCCGACCAACAGGTCGGCCCCCGAGGACGCGCCCCACGCCAGGGCGGCGTTGACGGCGGCGCGCAGCTCCTGCTCGGGCCCGGTGAGCACGGCCAGGGCCGCCGCGTGGACGCGCTCCGAGAACTCCAGGCGTCCCGCGTGGTAGAGGTAGTTCTCCGCCACCGACGTCGTCATGCGCGCTGCGTCCCCTGCGACGCCGGCCGCGAAGGATCGCGCCACGGGGTGGTCCGTCGTGGCCAGTCCAGCGGCCAGGCCCACGAGCAGGTCATCTCCCGATGGGGTGGCGCCGGGACCGAGCCCGATCAGGGGATGGGCGGCAGCAATCGCCCGCTCGGCGTTTCCCTTGCCGAGCGCGTCCAGCACCGCGGCCAGCGATCCAGCCGCGGCACGTCCCAGGGACCCGACGCTCGCCGTCGGATCGACGAGCCCGGTCAGCAGCGGGCCGAGCCCAACTCGCGGCGCCCCGTCGGCGGCGAGCCGCATCGCCCGTTCGGCGCGTTCAGTCCGCGCGGACTGGGTCAGGCCGCGGACGATTGGCATCTCCGGTGACCAGCGCAGTGCCCCGTTCAACAGAACGGTGGTCGACGCACCGGGCACGCGCAGTGCCGTGCCGTCGATCTGGACCGGCATGCCGAGCGCGATGCCGATCTGGTCGAGTGGAATCGGCGGGTCGACCAGGATCCCGTTCGGAAGGCCCCCCAGCGACTCATGGGCCAGGGTCAGGAGCCGGCCGTTCCAGCGGATGTTCAGCGCGGAGCGGTGGACCCCCTCGACCGTCCCCTTTCCATCGGGAACCCGAAGCTCGCCCTCGATCGCGCCGCTGATCCGGGTTGCGGCGAATCGTCGCTGCGGGAATGCGCCCGCCGCGGCCTGGACCAGCGCCTCCGGACCGTTCATCGGAGCGCAATGCTAGGGTCACCGCGTACCTCAGTCATTGGCAATCTCTGCCACTCACAGCCCCGTGGCGTGTGAGAACATGACAGCCGATGACCGACTCCTCGATCAGCATCAGCCGCGCGCTCGACCTGCCGCCCCTCCAGCATGCCCGCGTGCTCGCCGGGATGGCGGGCCTCGAACGCCGGGTGCGTCACGTCAACGTGATGGAGGTGCCCGACATCCTGCCGTGGGTGCAGCCGGACGAGCTCCTGCTGACCACCGCCTACCCGCTGCGAGACGACCGGGCCGCCCTCGGCACGCTGGTGCCCGAGCTGGCTGCCAAGGGGCTGGCAGGGATCGCCATCAAGCCCGACCGCTACCTCGAGAAGATCCCGCCCGCGATGCTCACCGCTGCCGATGCGTGCGGCTTCCCGCTCATCGAGCTGCCGCCGGAGAGCAGCTTCAACGACATCATCAGCGCCGTCCTGAGCCTCATCCTCAACGAGCAGTCGCTGCGCCTGCAACGAGCCGCCGAGATCCATGATCGCTTCACCCAGATCGTCCTTGGCGGTGGCGGCCTGCGGGAGATCGCCCTCACCCTGGCCGAGCTGGTCGAACGCCGCGTGCTGATCGTCGACCAGCATGGCGAGGTGCTCACCGGGTCCGGGGAGCTCCACCTCGAACGCATCGCGCTCGACAGCGCCACGACCGGCGAGGCGAATGGCGCCGGGGATGGACGCTGGGTCTCCATCAGGGTGGCGGATGCCCCGGCCACGCTGCAGCCGATCATGGTCGACGGGGAGCCATACGGGGCCATCGTGGCCCTTGCCGCGGCGGACGCCCTGAGCACGGACGACCTGGAGGCCCTCCAGTTCGCCGCCACGGTCGCTGCCCTCCGGCAGGTGCAGGCCCGGGCAATCGTCGAGGACGACCGGCGCTTCCAGGCGGTCTGCCTCGAGGAGCTGGTGAGCGGCCACCTCACCGACCGCAGCGTCCTCTCCGAGCGGGCCGCCGCCTTCGGCTGGGACCTCTCGCTGCCCCGCGCCGTTCTCCTGGCCCAGGCCGAGTCATCGACCGGCGGCGATGCCGACACGGTTCGTTCACTCGCCGATGCGGCGCGCGCCGCGCTCGGACCGAGCGCCATCGTCTGGGAGCGGAGCACGCAGGCGGCGGCGCTGCTCGCGCCCCGCAGCCCGGATCCGGCAGCGCTCATCGAGGCGGCGGCCGCCCTTCGGCGCGAGGCCGCGCGGCGCCTCGCGACGACACCGGTGAGCGTCGGCATCGGCCGGCTGCGGGACGACCCGCTCGAGCTGCGCGAAAGCCACGCCGAGGCGCGCCGCGCGCTGGAGGTAGGTCGCTGGAAGAGCCCCGGCGAGGTGGTGATCTTCGAGCGGATGGGCCTGGATCGGCTGCTCGCAAGCGTCTCGGACGTCGAGCTCTCCGCCTTCCGCGACACGATGATCGAGCCGCTCGTCGCGTACGATCGGGCGCATCGGTCCAACCTGGTCGACACCCTCGAGGCGTTCGTCGCCACCCGCAACGCAGCCGAGGCGGCGCGGCGGCTGTACGTCCACTACAACACCGTGCGCAGCCGCCTGGCGCGCATCGAAGAGCTGATCGGACCGTTCCTGGCCGACACCGAGCGGCTCACCGGCCTGGCGGTTGCGCTGCACATCCACCGGCGTGGGCATTGAGATAGCGCCCATCGCTATACTGTCCGAAACCCTTTAAGGACGGTCCTGAGAGGCCGCCAAGGAGCGATCGGATGCTTGACGTCGCGAACGGTCACACCACCCGCCATCGGCCTACCGCCGGTGGCGTTGTCGTGTCCTGGCCCGAACCCTCGGGTGCGCCTGCGACCGGTTGGCCGCACCGTCACCTGCTCGACGTCGACCAGCTCACGCGCGATCAGCTGGAGGAATGCCTCGACCTGGCCGTCGAGATGCGCGAGCGCCGGCTGCGTCGCGAGACGCTCGACGTGCTGCGCGGCGAGGTGGTGGGGCTCGCCTTCTGCGAGCCGTCGACGCGGACGCGGGTGAGCTTCGAGCTCGCAGCGGAAGCGCTCGGGGCGCAGGTGGTGGAGCTTCCCATCGACGTCAGCAGCGTCACGAAGGGCGAGTCGCTGGTCGACACGCTTCGGACCCTGGAGCGCACCGGCGTCACGACCGTCATCCTGCGCCACTCGATGAGCGGGGCCCCATACCTCGCCGCCCGCAGCGTCCCGGTCCGCATCGTCAACGCCGGTGACGGGTCGCACGCACATCCGACCCAGGCGCTCCTCGACGCCCTGACCCTGCGCGACGCGCTCGGCTCGCTCGACGGCAGGAAGATCGCGATCGTCGGCGACATCGGTCATTCACGCGTCGCCCGCTCGAACCTGCACGCGCTGACGGCGCTGGGGGCATCGGTCTGGCTGGCTGGCCCTCCCGCCTGGGTGCGCGGCTTCGAATCGTGGCCCGGCGTCACTGTTGCCGACCGGCTGGAGGACGCCCTGGCCGATGCTGACGCCGTCATGACGCTCCGAATCCAGCTCGAGCGCGAGGCCGGCGGCGGCGTGCCGTCGCTGCGCGAATACACCGCCCGCTGGGGCCTCGATGCCGACCGCCTGGCAGTCGCCCAGACCGGTGCGCCGGTGCTGCACCCCGGCCCGACCAACGAAGGGGTCGAAATCACCGCCGACCTGGCGGCCAGCGAGCGGAGCCTGATCGGGACGCAGGTCGTGAACGGGGTCGCTATGCGGATGGCGGTGCTGGCGCTCCTCGCGCAATGAGCTCCTTCGGGTCGCTCGGCGACCCGGCCGCGACCTTCGTTCTGACGGGCGCGCGCGTGCTCGATCCCTTGGCCGATGCCGACGGGATCGGCGACCTCGCCGTAGCCGACGGCCTCCTCGTCGATCCAGCGTCCGCTCCCTCGGATGCGCCACGCGTCGACGGCAGCGGCCTGGTCGTGGGACCTGGTCTGTGCGACCTGCACGTGCACCTCCGCGAGCCCGGAATGGAGCGTGCCGAGACCATCGAGAGCGGCGCGCGCGCCGCGGCGCACGGTGGCTTCACCACGATCTGCGCCATGCCGAACACGGATCCGCCCCTCGACGAGCCGGCCCGCGTCGCGATGGTCCTGGACCGCGCCCGGAACCGCGCCTGCCGGGTCCGGGTCATCGCAGCCGCCACGCGAGGACGCGAGGGGGAGCGGATCACCGAGGTCGGCGAGCTGGCCGGGATGGGGATCGCCGGCGTCAGCGACGATGGCTCGGTGGTGGCCTCCGCCCGAGTGGCCCGCGGGCTGCTGGCGTACCTCGCGCCGCTGGGGCTGCCCCTCATCGAGCACGCGGAGGACCCGGCCCTCGCATCGGGATCTGTCATGCGCTCGGGCGAGACCGCCACCCGGCTGGGGCTCGCCGGCTGGCCGGCCAGCGCGGAGCTGTCGATCGTCGAGCGCGACATCGCCCTGGCGGACGAGACCGGCGGCTGGGTCCACTTCACGCACCTCTCGACGGAGGGAGGACTGAACGCCATCCGCCGGGCACGGGAGCGTGGAGTGCGTGTCACCTGCGACGTCACCCCCCATCACCTCGCCCTCACCGATGCCTGGGTGGCCGGCTGGCGCGGCTTCGCCTGGGAGGAGCCGGAGGGCGTCGCCGCCGACCCGTTCGGAGCGCCACTCGACGCCGCGCTGGCCTACGACCCAGCCTGCCGCGTGAACCCGCCACTCTCCTCGCGGGCAGAGGCACTGGCCCTGCTGGCGGGCGTGGCCGACGGCTCGATCGACGCCATCGCCACGGATCACGCCCCGCACCCGCGCGAGCGGAAGGGGGTCGAGTTCGGTGCCGCCGCGCCGGGGATGATCGGTTTGGAGACCGCCCTCTCGCTGGGCCTGGCGGCTGTTGAGGCCGGCCGCCTGGAGCTCGGGCGGCTCCTGGCGGCGCTGAGCACGCGTCCGGCGGCGCTCATCGGCGAGACCCGGAGCCTCGCCGTCGGAGCGGTCGCGGACCTGGTCGTCTTCGACCCCGGTGCCGGCTGGCTGGTCGACGCGCCGAGCCTCGCCTCTACGTCGTCCAATACGCCGCTGCTCGGGATGGAGCTGCCCGGGGTGGTGCGGTTGACCGTCGCGGGCGGGCGGATCACCTACCGGGACGGGCTCGACGCCATCGGCTGAGGCGCCCGCGCCGGACGGAGCGACCGGCGGCCGGATGTGGGACCATGCGCACCGCCCATGACGATCCGCACGAACGAGGAACTCGATCCGAATGAAGGGCCAGGCTTCGGGTGCTTCGTCTGGCAGGCGATCCTCTTCGCCGGCCTCCTCTTCCTCATCCCG
>DATJIJ010000129.1:0-28589 GCA_035493355.1 Candidatus Methylomirabilota bacterium | reverse complement strand
GCGGATGAGCGAGAACATGACCCAGTCGACCTGCTCCCCGTTGGCCTCGCCCCATCGGCGCAGCAGGCCTTCCTGCCGGAAGCCGGCTCGCAGCGCCACGGCCTGCGAGGGTTCGTTGCCGGGCAGGGTGTAGAGGCTGAGCCGGGCCAATCGTGGGTAGTCGGAAAACGCCCACCGGGAGAGCCTGGTGACGGCCTCGGTGGCCAGCCCGCGTCGGCGTTGCCCTTGCGCTACCCAATAGCCGACATTCCAGTGGCGCGAACCCCAGACGTGGAAGGTCGTGGATCCCACGGCCACGTCGGTGGATTCATCCGCGATCGCCAGGGCAACCGACGTCCCAGCAGCGAGGTGGCTCGCAGCCTCCTCGATGAAGGCGCGCGCCTCGCCCTCGCCAAACGGATCGGCCTCCTCCGGCATCCACCGATGCATCTCTGGATCGCTCCAGGCCGCAACCAGCGCATCCACGTCGCTCGGTGCCCAGGGGCGAAGGCGGAAGCCAGGCAGCGTTATCGGCGGATCGGGGAGGTGGAGCACGGCTACTGGCCCGCGCGCGGCTCGAGGATGACGACCGCCGTCTCCTTCGGCCTGCGGGCGGACCAGGACGCGAGGTTCTCCTCGCCATCGTAGGTGCCCCACTTCGCCCACAGCCGCGGCCGCTCGTCGGGGGTGGCCGCTCGGCCGCGGACTGCGCGGCGTCCGTCGGTCAGCTCGACCGTCGTGTCCGGGTTGGCCTGGAGGTTCAGCCACCAGGCCGGCTCCGGCTCGCCCCAGCCGTTCATGGCCATGGTGACGAGGTTCGGGCCGTCCTCGAAGTAGCCCAGGATCGCCTTGCGCTTCTGCCCGCTGCGGCGGCCGACGGTCGTCAGCCGCATCATCCCCCAGACCTTCTCCTTGGGAGGACGAAGGCCGATGCGCCCGCGGGTGATCGAGTAGATGGCGCGGTGGATCGCCCAGGCGGCGCGGATGATCCAGCGCGGCGGCAGCTTGGCCTGGGTAGCTGGCTTCGGTACCTGTGTCATGCCGAGCATCGTACCTGCGCCCGTGCCCCTGGGCGACAGGCCGTTCCCAGGTAACCCGTCTACAAGTAGGGCTTGTGTATCAGCACATATGACCCAGTTGCACGCTCGAAAAGTCGAATTTGCGTGTCGTGGCACAAGTCACGCTTGTATTGAAGCCGTTTTTCGGCCCGCCGAGACGTGTGATGCGCCGATACACAAGTGGTGCTTGTTACGAGCCGATCGAGGCAGCTCCCGGCCAGAGGGGCTCGGGGACTGTGAATCCCAGGTCGCCATTCCAGCTGTTGCGTCCCGCGACCTCGTCGACGGGGGTGCGTGGAGCCACACCCCATCGCCCGGTTGGGTAGCCCATCGGCACCACGCCGGCCATCTGCCAGCCCTGGTCCTTTGGCACGCCCAGGATCTCCATCACCTCATCGGCGACGAAGGTGCCCATCACCCCGGTCAGCGTTGAGCCAATCCCCTCGGCGCGGGCGGCCAGCATGGCGCTCCAGATCGCTGGATAGATGCCGCTCCCTTCGCGCGTTCGGCCGAAGCCGATGAGCAGCAGTGGGATCTCGGCGAAGTGCTGGGCCAGGTGCTCGCCGGAGCGCGCCGCCCGACCCGCCGGACCCTCCATGCTCAGCATCATTGCGCGGTCCGCGCCGAAGGCCTCGAACATCTGGGTCCACGCCCGGTCGTACAGCGGCGCCAACCGGGCCATCAGCTCGCGGTCGTCGACCAGGAGGAAGCGCCACCCCTCGCCGATGTGCGGGGCGCGAATGGCCGCGTCGAGGATCCGGGCCTGCACGTCGCGGGGGATCGGGTCGGGCTTCAGGTGCCGCATCGCGCGGGTGGTGTAGAGCGCCTCGTAGATGTCCACGGATCCTCCGGTTTCTCGACTGGGCTTACGATGTAAGTTGCGTCCGCCCACCGTAGACTTACGGCGTAAGAATGTCAAGGGTGACCGCGAAGACGCAGCCTGCCTAGCGCACCGCCTCCAGGAACTTGCGCGTTCGTTCGTGGCGCGGATGATCGAAGAACTCATCCGGCGTGGCGTCCTCGATGATCCGCCCGTCGTCCATCATCAGCACCCGCCCGGCCACGTCGCGCGCGAAGCCGATCTCGTGCGTGACCACGACCATCGTCATCCCCTCCCGTGCCAGCTCCTCCATCACCGTCAGCACTTCGCCGACCAGCTCCGGGTCGAGGGCAGACGTGGGCTCGTCGAAGAGCATCACCTTCGGCCGCATCACGAGGGCCCGGGCGATGGCGACCCGCTGCTGCTGGCCGCCGGACAGCTCGGAGGGGTAGTAGGCCGCGCGCGTGCCGAGCCCGACACGATCGAGCATCACGCGGGCCGTGGCCCGGGCGTCCGGCTCGCTCATGCCCCGCACCTCGGTCAGGCCGATCATCACGTTCCCCACCGCCGTCAGGTGCGGGAACAGGTTGAAGCGCTGGAACACCATGCCGATGTCGGTCCGCTGCCGTGCCAACAGCCGCTCGGGCAGCGGCACGAACCGGCCCCGTCGTTCGCGCACGCCTACCCGCGCGCCGTCGAGGTGGATCTCCCCGCGCTCGATCGGCTCCAGCAGGCCGAGGCAGCGCAGCAGCGTGCTCTTGCCGGATCCCGAGGGACCCAGGATGGCCGTCACGTCGCCGCGATGCACGCCCAGTGACACACCGCGGAGCACGTCATTCGTGCCGTAGCGCTTCCAGATGTCGCGCCCCTCGACCACGTATTCCGTCGCCGGCGATTCGGCCAGCTCGCGGATGAGGGCCTCGTCGAGGATATGTCCGGTCATCGGCCGATGGCGCGGATCAGCGAGCGTGGCCCGCGGGCCTGCGAGGTCCAGACATAGCGCCGCTCGAGCCAGGACTGGCCGAGCATGAAGATGCTCACCAGGACGAGGTAGTAGATCGCGGCGGCCCCGTACCACTCGGCGAATCGGAAGGACGAGGAGACGGCCGCCTGCGTGTTGGTCATGATCTCGCGCAGCGAGGTCACGCTGGCGAGACTGGTGATCTTCAGCAGGGTGATGAAATCGTTGGCCATGGGCGGGATCGTGACCCGCGTGAGCTGGGGGGCGATGACCTTGCGGAAGACGCTCATGGGCGGCATCCCGAGCGCGCGGGCGGCGACGCGCTGGCCCTCGTCGACCGACAGCAGGCCGCCCCGCAGGATCTCGGCGGCGTAGGCCGCCTCGTTCAGCGCGAGGCAGATCGACGATGCCAGGAACGGCGAGAACCACTGCTCCGTCAGCGCGGGGAAGAGCTGCGGCAGTGCCTGCCACCAGATGAACAGCTGGATCAGGGTCGGGATGCCGCGGAAGATCCAGATATAGGTCCACGAGATCGCGCGCAGCGGGCGCAGCCGGCTGTCCCGCATGACGGCCACCACGAGGCCGATGAGGAGGCCTGCGGCGAACGCGACGACGGTTAGGCCGACCGTGACGGGGACGGCCTTGATCAACGACTGCGAGCCGAGCGCCTCCAGGAAGACATCTCCTCGGAAGTCCACGTTCGCCTCACTCGGCTCGTGTGCCCTCGGCGGAGGGCGAGGCTATTCGATGGCGTCCAGGGTGGCTGGATCCAGGTTGTAGTCAGTCGCGATCGTCGCCAGGGTGCCGTCATCCTTGAGCGCGCGCAGCGCGGCCGCGAAGGCATCACCGATGTCGGTCTTCCCCTTCTGGTAGTAGATCCCGTAGGTCTTGTCTTGCGAGGCGACGAAGGCAACCTCGTACTTGTCGGGGTTGCGGGTCATCCAGTCGGCGACTGCCTCCTGGGTCTCCCAGATGGCATCGACGCGGCCGAGCACGATCTGCTGGAACTCATCGGCGACCTTGGCGTAGCCCTGGATGTCGATCGCCGGCTTGCCGGCATCGGTGCAGTCCTTGCTGGCCGCGGCAGAAACCGTTTCGACGAGGCCGCCAGTCTGGATCGAGATCGTCTTGCCGCACAGGTCCATGGCGGTGTGGATCGCGTCGGGGTTGCCGGTCGGGACCATGACCACGTGTCCGGTCTTCATGTACGGGGTCGCGTCCGCCACGGCGAGGCGCTCGTCCGAGATGAAGAGGCCGGACCACACGATGTCGCAGCGGCCGTTGGTGAGGTCGGGGATGAGCGCGTCGAAACCGGTGTTGCGAATGGTGATCTGCAATCCGAGCTTGGCGGCGGCGGCCTTCGCGGAGTCGACGTCGAAGCCGATGGCGGCGTTCGGATCGGTCACGTCGGCGGTCGGGAAGTATTCGAGCGGCGGATATTCGATGTCGACGCAGTCGACCAGCTGCCCGGCCGTGATGAGGCTGGTGGGCGGCGGAATCGCGACGGCGGACTCGGATGGCGCCACGCTCGCGGGTGCATTGCTCGCTGCCTGGCTCGGGGAGCCAGCTCCACCCTGACTGCACGCCGCCAGAAGGACAGCTGCGCTTGCCAGGGCCAGCAACGGATTCTTGCCAATCTTCACCGTCCGCCTCCTGAAGCTTCGTCTCGACGGTTTGCCGTCCGGCGTTTGTACCATGCTCGGGGGGTCGCGACAATATCCACGCCCCCGGCCCTGACGGGGCGCCTGTACGATTCAGCGGCATGAACGCTCAGGGCCGCGATTCGCTCTACACCAACGGGCGCATCGTCACGTGCGACCCCGCACTCCCGCTGGCGACCGCGGTCGCCGTGCGCGACGGCCGGATCGTGGCGGTAGGGGAGGAGGCCGCCGCCCGGCAGGCGCTCGCCCCCGAGACAGCGAGCATCGACCTCGGCGGTCGCACCATGGTTCCCGGCTTCATCGACGCGCACAACCACATGGCCTGCACCGCCGAGACCTTCTTCGCGGTGGATGCCAGCCCGCGGTCCGTGGGTTCCATCGCCGAGCTGGTCGCGGCGATCGCCAGGGCAGGAGAGACGACCCCGCCGGGTGCCTGGATTCGTGGCTTCGGGATGGACTGGACCCGATTGGCCGAGGGGAGACGACCCACCCGTGCGGACCTCGACCAAGCCACCGGCCGGCATCCGGTCGTCATCCTCCACGTCTCCGGGCATTACGCACTGGTCAACTCGGTGGCGCTCGCGAGCTGCGGCCTTATGGGCTCCGTCCGGGATCCCGAGGGCGGGTCGCTCGAGCGCGACGCCGCCGGCGAGCTCACCGGCCTGCTGCTCGACAGCGCCACGAACCTGGTCCTCCAGACATCGGTCGACATCTGCGGGCACGGCCCGAACATCCACACCGCCATCGAGACCGACGAGCTGGCCGGGATGATCGGGGAGGCCTCGAGGCGCTACCTGGCTGCGGGCCTGACCACGGTCTGCGACCCACAGGTCACCTCACGCGAGATGGAGGCCTATCAGCTGGCCCGTGCGCGCGGGGAGCTGGGCGTGAGGACGGTGATGCTGCCGCTCTCGCACCAGCTCGACCAGTACCTGTCCATCGGCCTGGTGGGGCCCTATGGGGACGACCACTTGCGCATCGGCGCGATGAAGTTCTACACCGACGGTGCCATCACCGGCGGGACCGCCATGTTCAGCCAGCCGATGGGCTCCCGCGGGCAGTACCCCGGCACGCTCTATCACCAGCCGGCCGAGCTCGCCAGCCTTCTGCGGCGCGCCGCGGCGGCGGGCTGGCAGATGGCGATCCACACCATGGGCGACCGCGCGATGGGGATCATGCTCGATGCCGTCGAGGCTGCGATGAAGGCCGCGCCGGATGGCGACATCCGGCACCGGATCGAGCACGGGACGTGGCCGACGCCCGAGCAGCTCGAGCGCATCGCCAGCCTGGGGATGGTGCCGGTCACCCAGCCCGGCTCGATCGCCGAGCTCGGCGACATCTGGCACGACCACCTGGGCGAGCGCGTCCACCATGCGATGCCGCTGCGCGACCAGCTGAACCTCGGCATCCGGCCGGCGATCAGCAGCGACGCCTTCGTGCAGAGCTACCGGCCGCTCGACACGATCGCGGCCGCGACCCACCGGGTCACGCCAAAGGGGTTCCACGTCGGCCCGGACCAGGAGCTCAGCGTCGAGGAGGCCGTCGCCGCGCACACCATCAATGCGGCCAGGGCGATCCACATGGAAGATCGGATCGGCTCGATCGAGGTCGGCAAGCTGGCCGACTTCGCGGTGCTGGACGGCGACCTGCTCGGCGCATCGGCACAGGGCATTCGAGATCTCCCGGTCTGGATGACGGTGGTCGGCGGCACGGTGGTGCACCCAGCCGCCGACAGGTAAGGAGGTTCGTCAGCCCGGCTGGAACGTCTGTCCGCGGTCGGCGACACCCACGATCAGGTCGGTCACAGCGTCGAGTTGCGCCGTCCACAGCGGATGCGGTCCGTCGAGGGTGGAGAAGTGGCCCATTGGCCAGGTCGCGACGATGTCGCGCGCGATTCCTTCGTGGATGGCCCAGGCGGCCAGACATTGCTCTCGAGACTCGAATGGAGCGGGTGCGTCGTCGCCCGGAGGACACCAGTCGCCGTCCGCGGTCGAGATGACCAGCTCGAAGGGGATGCTCGGTGGCGCCGGCGCCGCCCCTTCTTCCGCCCAGCTCGCGTTGAGGTCGAACCGATCGCGACTGGCGCCATTGTCGGCGCAGATGGCGGTCTCGTCGGCGAACAGCCGGGCGTTGCCGAGGTCGGGCAGCGCGGCGAGCCACGGTCCGCAGGGGGGTCCTGAGTTCATCGCCACCACACCGGCGACGTCATCGGGATAGGTCCGCGCATACAGCTGGACCAGCTCACCGCCCAGCGACTGGCCGACCAGGACGTATGGCCCGGGGATGGCTGCCAATGACAGGAGGGCGTGGAGGTCGTCGTTGGCGTCGGTCGCCGTGCGCAGCTCGGTCGCTTTAGCCCGCTCATAGGCGCAGACGAGGAAACGGTCCGCGAGCCGCGCCTGGATCGGCGACATGAAATCGATTGGGTCGTCGGTCCCCGACTCCAGGATGACGGTCGGGCTTCCCGAGCCCTGACAGTCGAGTGCCAGTGTTTTGCCATTGACCTCGACCGAGTTCGGAAAGGCGGCAGGCGATTCGGCGTCGGAGACGACTTCGAACGTGGCTGAGACCTGTGCTCCACACCCGGTCAGGAGGGCCGCCAGGGCCAGCGCTGCTGCGATGGCGGTCAAGGCCTTTGCCTGCGTCATCTGGCACATGCTAGGCCCTCGATCAAGGGACCCACCGCCTAAGGAGTCGCCCGGGACTAGGGTGCGGGTGCCCAGCCGTAGAGGTCGATGTCGGACGGCTCATGGGTCACCTGTCCGATGTAGGTGCCCTCAAGATCCATGATCCAGAGATCGCGTGGCCCGTCATGGGTGCTGTCGGAGTCGCGCAGGACGACGAGGTACTTCCCGTCCGGCGACCACATGCCATCTCCCGCCTCGTCGGACTCATCCACGACCGAGATCTCCCTCTGGTCGGATCCGTCCGGGCGGACCAGGGCGATCACCGCGGTAGGGCCATGGAACCGCGTGAACGCGATCCACTCCCCGGTTGGCGACCACGCGGCCGACCACGCGAAGCCGGTCGTGTTCGTGATCCGTCGAGCTTCGCCACCGGCGAGGTCGACGACCCAGACCGCGTCGTCGACCGCGAACGTCGCCTGCGTGCCGTCGGGCGAGAGGCTGGCGATCAGGCCACCAATCCAGCCGGTCTTGGTGCCAGGCGGGTTGAGCTGGCGCAGCCCGGTGCCGTCCGCGTTGACGACGAAGAGGTGGCCGGCATGCGTGGTCTCGCCGTCCGGCCCGGTCTCGACGAAGAAGACGATCTTCGACCCGTCGGGCGTCATCCCGACGGGATCGACGGCGAGCCAGCCCTCCTGAAGTGGCAGCACCTGGTGGAGGTCGGCGAGGCTCGGCGAACCGATGTACAGGCCGCTCAACGGGGCGGCGTTCGTGTCGTCCCAGCCAGCGAAGACGATCAGGCGGCCGTCCGGCGTTGCGGCGCCTCCCGGCGCAAGGTTCAGCCCGGGAATCGGGTTGTCGGGGAAGACGCGACCGGAGCCATCGGGCCGGATCGTCATGAACGAGAGGGTCCCACTGTCGGTGGTGTCGAGCGTCAAGACCTGGGATCCGTCCGGCGCCCAGTGCGCGCAGTCGCAGCCTTCCCGGTCGTAAATCGCCTGCTCATCGGTTCCGTCGGTCCTGATCGTGAAGTAGTGCTCCACGCCGTCCGAGACATCCCGCGAGAAGAGGATTCGACCCGGCGGGACCGGGACCAGCGCGGAGCTGGCCGATGCCTCCGCCTGTGATGGGCTGCCGCCTGGCGACGATGCTGCCGCGCTGCAGGCGGTGAGCGCCAGGATCAAGGAGGCCATCGCAAGTCGGCGGCTCATGGCACCGGGATCCAGAACGCGTTGATCGGGCGCCCGGTGTCAAACGGATCGACCGGGGGGTACGGGCACGAGATGCAGCCGATCGCGGTCAGAGCCACCGGGTCGGAGGGGTCCAGCTGCGTGGCGTTGCCGCCATCAGCGTCCATCACCCACAGCTGGTAGACCATCCCTTCCTGCGCAGGGTTGCGGCTGAAGACGATGCGGCCGTCACGGGTCCAGTTCGGGAACTGGGCGCCAAACTCGCCCGGGGCATCGGTCCCGAGCGGCGTCACCTTGTCGGAGGTGAGCTGCTGCAGCCCCGTTCCATCCGGTCGAACGACATAGATGTTGTGCAGCACCTGCGAGTTGTGGATTTCGGGGGCCGGGAACATGTCCAAGGACTGCGTCAGGACGATCAGCGAGCCATCCGTCGACCAGGCGGCGCTGTCCATCGAGAGCTCGGTCGGCACCAGCTGCCGGAGGTTCCCGCCGTCGGCATCGACCACGTAGACCGTCTTGTCGAGGAAGAAGTGCTCGTTATCCAGCGGCTTGCCCGGAGTGCCGATCTCCGTTCGCGCGAAGAGGAGGCGTTCGCCGTCCGGCGACCAGCGCGGGTCGCGGTCCTGGCCCTCGCCACAGTTGCCATGGCACGGGTCGCCCAGGTCCGGATTCGCGGCAAAGGTGGAGTCCAGCTGCACCACGGCTCCCGTCGCGAGATCCATGATGGCAATCACCGACCCGATGGCGTCCAATGGCGCGCCCTCGCCCCCGATGCTCCGCGAGAATGCCAGCCGGGTTCCATCCGGTGAGAAGGCGAATCCACCGTCACCGTCGCAGAGATGCGCGCGCTCGCACTTGGTGTCGAGCAGCTGCAGGCGCGAGCCGTTGATATCGGTCAGGTAGATGTTGTCGCCCTGGGGCCCGTTCGTGCTGACAAGCAGCTTCGACCCGTCCGGAGATGCTGCCACGACGATGGCGTGGGGCTCCGCGAACAGCAGGCGCTCATCCGATCCATCGGGCCTGGAGCTGAGGACGCTGGTGTAGCGGCAGTGCCCGAACTGACCCGAGGGGTTGCAGTCCTCCTCGCCGGCGGCGAGCACCCTCCAGCGGGTATAGACGATGCGGCCGGGCTCGGCCAGCGCGGATGGCTCGGCCGATGCATTCGGGTCGGGCAGCAGCGACGGCAGCACCACCTGTGGCGGGCGCAGCAGCGAGCCGACCAGGATCGTCCCGGCCAGGAGGGCCATCAGGGTCACGACCGTGACGAGCACCAGGGTGAGCCTGGTGGACGCGTTCGTCCGCTCCCGCGCGATCGTGCCGCCGGTCATGGCAACCAGCCAGCCCGGGCGCTGTCCGCCGGCCCGCGTCACGCTGAACGCACGCTCGAGTGGTGCTGCCGGCCCGTGTGCCGGTCCCTCCTCCAGCCAGGCTGCCAGCTTGTCGTCGTCGTGGTGAGTCATCGCATCGGCTCCGAGGCGGCGCTTGGCGTGGATGGAACGGCGAGCGCTTCGCGCATGGCACGCGCGCCGTAGTGCAGGCGGGAGGAGACGGTGCCGGCGGGGATCCCCAGGATCGTCGCCAGCTCGGCGGCGGAGTAGCCGACGTAGTGGGTCATGACCAGCGCGATCCGCTGGTCGGTGGGGAGTCGGCTGAATGCGCGCTCCAGCTCGTCGTGATCGGCGAGCCGCGCGAAGTCGTCGCCCGCGGCGACCGGCTCAGTCGGGTAGTCGTAGACCTCCTCCGGCCGTCGGCGGGTGCGTCGCGCGAGGTCGCGACAGGCATTCACGAGGAGCCGATGCAGCCAGGCCTCGAATCGGTCCGGCTCGCGCAGCCCGCGCAGGTCGCGCCAGCAGCGGACGATGGCGTCCTGCGTGGCGTCCTCGGCGGCCTCCCGATCCCGGAGGATCCGGTACGCGATCCCGAAGAGGCGATCGTAGGCCGCGGTGATGATCGTCTCGAACGCCGCGTGATCGCCGGATTGCGCCTGTTGGACCAGGTTCGCGCTCATCGGTCGCCTCGAGGGAGTGCGCGATCATCTGCCGCGCTGCTGAGTATGGCGCCGGGACGAGCTGAATCCTTCAGCGGGGACAGTGCCGCCGATTGGCGTTGGCCGGGTGCAGCGCCGATAATTTCCGCGAGTAAGCACGAACTGAGAGGATGACCATGTCCAAGATCGCCCCGTGCCTGTGGTTCGACGGGCAAGCGGAGGAGGCGGCGGAGTTCTACACCTCGATTCTCCCCGACAGCGAGATCAAGAGCGTCAACCGCGCCGCGGCAGACACCCCCAGCGGACCGCAGGGGAGCGTCCTCTCCGTGGACTTCACGTTGGCCGGCCAGCAGTTCATGGGCCTGAACGGTGGGCCTGACTTCCAGTTCAATGAGGCGATCTCGTTCAGCATCGACTGCGAGGATCAGGCCGAGGTCGACCGCCTCTGGGAGAAGCTTGTCGAAGGCGGGGGCGAGCACAGCGTCTGCGGCTGGCTGAAGGACCGCTACGGCGTCTCGTGGCAGGTCATCCCGCGCCGACTTCCGGAGCTCGTGAACGGGCCGGACCGCCAGGGAGCGGCCCGTGCGATGAAGGCGATGCTCCAGATGACGAAGATCGATGTCGCCAAGATCGAGGAGGCGTACAAGGGCGTCCCCGTCGGGGCCTGACCCATGCCCTCCTACAAGGTGAATCGTCGCGCCGTCGCGCATGTCCGGGACCTGATCAAGGGACGCCATTACGTCCTCGACAGCGACTGGGGCGAGGTGCAGCCGAGCGCCGATGATGAGAACCGGTTCCTGAAGCGCCACTCCTGGAAGGAGTACGGCGACTGGCACCTTGGCCTGACCGATGACGCGACGGATGAGACGAAGGCGCGCTACGCCTTCGTGATGGGGGACTTCAAGCGGGTTCATCGGACGGGCCTGATCGCCTGCCAGTACCGCGCCGCGGAGTGGCGGCACAAGGAGGTCGAGCTGGCGGCCCATCGGCTGCTCCAGCTGCTCGACCGCACCAGCGGGTGACGCACCTGCGGTAAGGTGCCCGCGATGGCTCGGGCGCTCATCTTCGACCTCGACGGCACGCTGATCGACACCGTCTACGCGCACGTCTTTGCCTGGCAACGGGCGCTGGCCGAGGCGGGATTGCCGATCGAGGGCTGGCGCATCCACCGCCGCATCGGGATGAGCGGCGGCCTCTTCACGCGGGCGGTGGCTCGCGAGCTGGGACGCCCGCTGAGCGATGGAGAAGTCGAGCAGATCCAGGGTCGCCACGGCGAGCTCTTCCGCGAGCTGATGCCCGAGCGACGACCGCTGCCCGGCGCGGTCGCGCTGCTGAGGCATCTCCGCGACGTGGGCGTGCCGTTCGGGATCGGGACCTCCGGCCGCCGGCCGGAGATCGATGCCTCGCTCGAGGTGCTCGGCGTGGGGAGCGATGTCGTGGTGGTCGAGCGCGGCGACGTCCTGCGGGCCAAGCCGGAGCCGGACCTCTTCCTGGCCTGCCAGGAGCGAATGCGGGTCGCGATCGGCGACTGCACGGTCGTGGGCGACGCGGTCTGGGACCTGCTGGCCGCCAGGCGGGCCGGGATGCTATCGGTGGGGCTGCTGACCGGCGGCTACGGCGAGGACGAGCTGGGCCGCGCCGGCGCGTTCCGGGTGTATCGCGATCCGGCGGAGCTGGACGCCTCGCTCGACGAGCTCGGAATCGTTCCGTAGCTCCCATGCAGCGCGACCTGGGCAACGGCTACGAGCTGGACGATGACCCTGCGCGGATCGACCGCGACGCGGTCCATCGGTTCCTCTCCGGCGAGGCCTACTGGGCGCTCGGGCGGTCGCGGGAGGTGGTCGACGAGACGCTCGACACCGCGGCACGGGTGGTGGGGCTGTATCACGACGGGCGGCAGATCGGCTTCGTGCGGATCGTCTCGGACCGCCACACGGTCGCCTACGTGGCCGATGTGTACGTCCTGCCGGAGCACCGCGGCCGCGGCCTGGGGGTCGAGCTGTTCAGGTTCGCGGTCCTGGAAGGTCCAATCGCGCGGATCCGCAAGTGGGGGCTGCACACGCGCGATGCTCACGAGCTGTATCGGCGCTTCGGCTTCGGCGACCCGGATGGCCGCTACATGGAACGCTGGAACCTGCCTGACGCCTAGCGTCGGACCTGGTCGGCGGCAGCTCCAAGACGTGAAGCCGCCTCCTCGAGCGTGTCGGGCGGATACATGCTGAAGGCCAGCCGAATCGCGTTGGGAGCCTCCGCGCCGTGGAGGTAGAACCGCTGGGCTGGCAGGAACGCCATCCCGTGCGCGATCGCGATCGGCCCGAGCTCGTTCACGCTCACGCTCGGCGGCAGCTGGACCCAGACGAAGAAGCCACCGCCCGGTCGCGTGCAGGTGGCGTCAGCCACGCTCGCGGCGAGGCCCGCCATGAGCCGATCGCGCTGGCCACGGTACGCATCACGGAAGCGCTCGACCTGCCGCAGGTAGTCGCCGCTGGCGGCGTACTCGGCGAGGACCGTCGCGGCAAAGTGGTTCATCCCGCCGCCCGAATCGAGGAGCCCGCCGTTCGCCATCCGCGCCGCGACCTCCGGAGTGGCGGTCACGTAGCCCAGGCGCAGCCCCGGCGCGACCGACTTGGCGAAGCTGCCGATGCGCACCACCGCGCCGGCATCGTCCAGCGCCCACAGGGACGGCGGCGGCGGCCCGTCGTACGAAAGCTCGCGGTAGGTGTCGTCCTCCGCGATCAGCAGGCCCTCCTGGGCGGCGAAGGCAACGAGTGCCGTCCGCCGCTTGAGACTGACGCTCCGACCGGTCGGGTTGTGGAAGGTCGGGATCGTGTAGAGGAGTCGCGGCCGCTCGCCATCGCGTCGCAGCTGGGCGACCACCCGGGCCAGGTCGTCGAGGACGATGCCATCGGCGTCCGAGGCAACCGCCTGGAGGCGAACCGGATGGTCAGCGAGGATGCTGATCGCCAGGTGGTAGGTCGGCACGTCCAGGAGGACTGTCTCGCCAGGCTCGAGCATCAGCGTCGCAACGAGGTCGAGGCCCTGCGACGCCCCGCTGGTGATCACCACCTGGTCCGGGCTTGGTGCCCGCGCATCGGTCTCGGCAAGGCGCGCACAGATGAAGTCGATCAGGGGCGGCGAGCCGGCGGTGCTGCCGTACTCGAGGATGTCCGGGCCGTGGTGCTCCATGGCCCGATGCGTCGCCTCGCGAAGCTGCCGCACCGGCAGGAGCGTCGGGTCGGGGTGTCCCCAGGCGAGGTCGATGACCCCTTCTGTGGGGACGTATTGGCCCAGCCGGGCTTCGCTGGCTCGCTCGCTCACGACGAGGGCTGCCCGATGCGCAGGCTGACCACCTCGGTGTGCCCCTCGCGTCCCCGCAGCTCCAGCTCCCGCCGCTCGAGCGTGGCGTCCAGTCCCGCCACGGACGCCGCCGCGGTAGTCACCAGGATCTCGCCACCCTGCGCGGCGCTCGCCAGGCGGGCGGTGACGTTGACCGTGTCCCCGAGCACGGTCAGCTCAGTGCGCGGACCTTCGCCCACCGACCCAACCCAGGCCGGGCCGGTGTTGACGCCGGCACCGACGGAGACCCACGGGCCGTCGACGTTCTCGTGCCCGGTCGCCCGGAGGAGCGCGATGGCGGCCTCGACCGCCCGCGCGGCGTGACGCTCGCCGGTCAGCAAGGGGAAGAACATCGCCACGAGCTCGTCGCCAACGAACTTGTCGACGCTCCCATCGTGGTCGAAGACGACCTTCGAGGCGGTCGAGTAATAGCGGTTCATGAGGTCCCGGAACTGCCCCGCGGACATCCCCTCAGCGAGCGTGGTCGAGCCCCGCACGTCCGCGAAGAGGAGGCTGACCTCGATCTCCGCGCCGCCGTGATTCGCACTGAGGAAGTCGTAGCACGAGCCGCAGATCTTCGGCGTCTGCTGGGACGGTCGCTTTCCGATCATCCGCATCAGTGGAGCGCCGACGCCGCTGAACGGAGCCGCGCACACGTTGCAGCGTGGTTCGTGCGGGATGCGCCGGTAAAGGCCGCGTAGCCTCCGTTCGCGCGAATTTCCGTTCGTGAGGAAGTCGCGCCAGAACTCCTCGTTGTGCGGGCTGGGCGATTCGGTCGAGGGCATGCTTCAACTCTACCCGGCCAGCTCGCGGCGCCAGATGGCGCACTCCATCCAGGTGCCTGGCGGGTACTCGAGCGTCTCGCTGCCGAGCCGCTCGAAGCCGAGCCTGGCGCAGACCCCGTTGGATGGCCCGTTCGCGACCGCCGGAAAGGCGTAGACGAACGGGTAGCGGTGCTCGGCGGCCGCGGCCTTCAGTGCGAGGCCCGCGCCGCGGGTGGCCACCCCATGCCACTGGAACGCGGGAAGGACGCTCCACCCGGTCTCCCAGGCCGCTGCGCCGTGCCAGGTCGACTCCCAGTAGCCGACCCACCCGGCCGCGGCCCGCTCCTCGCCGACGGTGATGGCGAAGCAGCGCCCGGTCGTCGCGGCGATGTCGAGGTAGCGCTGGTGCCGGGCGAGCAGCTTCTCCTCGGACTCCGGCCCGCCCAGGTAGGTCATCATCGCGGGGTCCCCAAGGAGGCCACGGAGGAGCGGGAGGTCGTCGTCGGTCCAGCCTCGGAGGGCAACGGCATCGGGCGTTTGCATGGGCCGGTTGATCATCTCACCGCTTACCATGCCGTCGTCGTGGAGACGCTGTCGGCACCCCGGACCCCGCTCCAGGCCGACCTGGTGGCGATGCTGCGTGCCATGCGAGACGCCGAGCGCGACCTCTTCGACGCCATTCCGGCCGGGATGCGCGAGGTTGCGGGCAGCATCGGCGAGTGGTCGGTGAAGGACGTCTGGGCCCACCTGGCAGCCTGGCGTGCCGTGGAGGCACGCCGGATCGCGGCCCGCGCCGGCGACGACGACCCGCGGCATGCCAGCGACCCGCCGACCACGGAACCCGTGGACGAGTCGAATGCCACGCTCCAGGTGCGCCATGCGGAGTGGACCTGGGAGGCGGTCGCCGCCGAGGCCTCGGCCAGCGTCGATGCGCTCATCGCGGCGATCGAGCGGAGCTCGACCGATGTCCTCTGCGAGTGCGACGACGGCTCGGTGGCCGGGATCGGCGCCAACGGCGTGAACCACGCAGTCGGCCACCTGCCCGAGATCTCGGACCTTGCCGGCGATCGGGCGCGCTTCGACGCGTTCTCCGACCAGATTGAAGCGATCCTGGCGGCCGGGCACCTCCCGCCGCGGGACTCGGGCGTGCTCCTCTACAACATCGCGTGCGCCCGGGCGCTCTCCGGCGAGCTTGATGACGCTCGGAGGCTCCTGCGATCAGCGTTTTCCCGCCGTCACGACCTGGCGGAGCTGGCGAAGGACGATCCTGACCTCGTCGCCCTGCACGGGGAGCTGAACGCCTCCTAGCGCCGCACCCGGTCGGTGATGTCGATCTGGTCGTAGAGGTGCAGCTGGTTCGTGAAGGTCCAGTTGCGATCCGGCAGGAGGGGAAGGTCGAGGCCGAAGTACGAGTGGAAGATGGCGCGCCACTGGTTGACCGGCGTGATCGAGTCGTACAGGCCGGCCCCTTCCGCCGTCTTCCCCGGGAGGTAGAAGGCACTCAGGATGCCGAACTTCTCCTCGAGCTCGTCGGGGGTGGCGGTCGTCCAGTCGAAGGCGCCTTCGTTCCGCGCATAGCGAATGGGGAAGGGCCCTTCGTCGGCCTGGACGACGACGATCGGGCGCTGGTCGGACGGCACGTCGAGGAGCGAGTCCAGCCACTTGAGCACCTGCGCATTCGCATATCGCATCTGGTCGACGTAGTTGACCTCCCGCGGCCGATCCTTCTCCTCCGCCTCGGTCACGAAGCTGCCGTCGGCATGGAAGACGAAGGGGTCGTGCGGGAGCGCGAAGTGGGCGTGCACGAACTTCGGACCGCCCAGCGACGAGGCGCGGTTCAGGCTGTCCCACTCGTAGCGCGACTGGTCCCATCGGTTCAGGCGCCAGTCGAACGGCGAGTCGGGCACCAGCTCCTGGATGGCGCGGAGCGGCGTCCAGCTGGTGAGGACGTCCAGGAACTCCGATGAGAGGCCGCTGAAGACGTAGCTGATCTCGGCGGACGGGTGGTTGGAGGTCGGCCCCCAGTAGGTGCCCAGGTAGATGAAGCGGTACCCGGCGCTGCCGAGGTAGTGCTCCACCTCGAACGGAGCCTTCAGCTTCCGGTAGAGCGGGCCCCAGTCACGGTCGCTGGTTGCCGCGTCGCGGAGCGCGTCGAAGTCCAGGTACTCCATGTTTCGTGACGAGTCGAGGCTGAGGGCTGTCTTGACGTAGTTGGCCGTGGCGTGCTCGGCGATGTAGAAGCCTCGCGACCGGAGCTCGTCGAGGAACGGCGAGTTGTCGTAGTCGAAGTACTTGTCGACGACGTTGCCGGATCCGTATCGGTCCAGGATCACCCAGTAGATGTCCGGCAGCCGCTCGTCTGAGGCGGGAGCAGGGCTCATGGTGAGTCCAGCGCCGGTGACCGCGACCGCCGGCCGCACGTCCAGGAGGAAGGCGCCCACGATCGCCAGGTTGTAGCCCACGATGACGAGGCCAACGGCGTTCAGCGGCGCCATGAGGCGATCCCCCCAGCCCACGAAGCGCCAGATCAGCGACGTGCCCAGGATCCCCAGCAGGACCCAGGCGAGGACGAGGACCCATTGCCCGAGCAGCATGGTGCCGAGGTATTGCCACGCCATGCCGTAGGTGAAGAAGAGCGCGACGAGCAGCGTCCCGATCGCGCCCGCGGCGGCCCAGCTGCCGGTGAGGGCGCGAAAGACGAGGAGGACGGCCAGCGTGATACCCAGCGAGAGGCCGAGCGGCAGCAGGATCTCGAACGGCGCGATCGCCTCGTGGACGTTCTGGGCGTAGAGGAAGACGACCGGGAAGGCGGCGGCGAGGAAGGGGTGGATGGGGTACTTCGAGGCGCGACCCAGCCAGGCGAGGAATCTCATCTGCCGCGCAGGGTAACAGGGCATCCGGCGCCATCAGATCGGCGCCGCATGCACCTCGAGGCCCTCCACCCAGGTTCCCTGGACGGTGGCTTCGCCGATCGGCATCCCGTCGAGCTCGCGAAGGTTGCGGTCGAGCAGCGCCAGGTCGGCGAGCTTGCCAACCTCGATCGAGCCGGTCTCGTCATCCAGGTGATTCACGTAGGCGGAGCCGATGGTGAAGGCGGCGAGTGCCTCGTCCAGCGTCAGCCGCTCGTCTGGCTCGAACGCCTGGTTCGATCGGGCGTCGGGGCTGATGCGGCTCACCGCCACCTCGATCTCGAGGAGCGGGTTTGCGCTCGTCACAGGCCAGTCGCTCCCGCCCGCCAGCCGGGCTCCGCTGCGCGCGAGGCTGGCGAACGGATACTGCCAGCGCGTCCGCTCCGGTCCCAGGAAGGGGATCGTGCGCTCGTCCATCACCGGCTCGTGGCAGGCCCAGATCGGCTGCATGTTCGCGGTCGCGTCCAGCGCGGCGAAGCGGGCGACGTCGTCCGGATGGATCACCTGGATGTGGGCGATGTGATGACGCAGGCCTGACGGCCCGTTCGCGCTGCGTGCCGCTTCGATCGCATCGAGCGCGCTTCGCACCGCGGCGTCGCCGATCGCGTGCATGTGCGCCTGGAGGCCCGCTGCATCGAGCGCCACGACCGCCTCGCGCAGGAGCTCCGGCGGGACGAGCGTCAGGCCCCGGTTGTCCGTCGCACGCCCGTGCTCGTCGACGAAGGGGTCGAGCATCGCGGCGGTCAGCCCCTCGACCACGCCGTCCACCCAGATCTTCACCGTTCCGGCCTGCAGCCTGCCCACGCTCGCCTTCTGGCGTTGCTCGAGAAAGCCTCCGATCTGTTCGACCCCGAAACGCGGGTCCCAGAACGAGGACGCCACCACCCGTGCCTGGAGGGCTCCCGTCGCAGCGGCCACGCGATACGCCTCCAGCTGGTGCGCGCACGCCAGCGGGTTGTAGACCGATGCGTCCTGCCAGGCGGTGATGCCCATTGCGTGCAGGCGCCGCTGGACCGCCGCCAGCGCGGCGGCATGCTGCTCGGCGCTCGCCGGGGGGACGAGCTCCTCCACGAGCGGCACTGCATCCTCGCGGAGCGTGCCGCTCGGTGTGCCGTCGGCGTCACGCACGATCCGCCCCCCGGCCGGATCCGGAGTCGCGGCGGTGATCCCGGCCAGCTGCAGGGCGCGAGAGTTGACCCATGCCGAGTGACCGTCGCGGCTCCAGAGGAAGACCGGGCGGTCGGGGACCAGCGCGTCCAGCGCCTCGCGTCGTGGGGCGGCGTCGGGGAAATCGGTGACCGCCCAGCCGGCGCCAACGATCCAGTCGCGCTCCGGATGCCTTGCGGCGTAGGCGGCGATGGCGGCGCCGAACTGGTCCGCCGCGAGGTCGTTGAGATCGCAGCTCATGACGGTCAGCTCACCCTGCACGGGATGGATGTGCGCGTCCTGGAAACCGGGGAGCAGTGTCTCGCCCCGCAGCCGGATCACGCGAGTCCCAGAACCGATCAGCGGCTCGACCTCGGCCCGGCTCCCGACCGCAACGATTCGGCCGCCGCTGATGGCCACCGCGTCAGGCGCCGGACCCGGGGTGGGGGTGATCGTCTCGACGGTCGCTCCCAGGAACACGAGGTCGGCAGGCGGCATGCTCATGGTCCTTCACGCGTGATCGCAGCGTAGAGGAGCGGCGGTGGCGGTGTGTCGAACGGGCGCCGAGCCCGCCAGAAATGGCGGGCTCATCCATCAGGCGGGCGTCGGGATATCGACCGGCTGGCCGATCTTCGTGAAGTCGTAGGCGATCTCGAAGGCTGCCGAGGCGCTGACGTCCTGGTAACGGCCCGAGATGCCGCCGGAGAAGTCCATGTGGATCGGCGCACCGGCATCGTCCACCGTCAGGGTGGTCAGGGTGTAGTCGACCTTGACGTTGGTCCAGCCCTGCCCCTGAAGCAGGCTCAGGTCGCCGCCCAGCCATACCAGCACCGAGAGGTGATGGACGCGATGGCCGTCGCGGATCTCGTGCCCGCGGTAGCTGACATCCGCCCGGCCGGTCAGACCCGCGAATGGGTTGAGCGGCGCGCTCGGCCGGTAGTCGGGGACCTCCGTCCAGGTCCCGTTGTCGTCCACGTAGGCATGGTTCTGCACGAGCAGCATCTTGAAGGTCGTGTCCGAGGGGCCGGTGTCGACGACCGCGTTGCCGACCCCGTCGGCGCCACTGATGTCCATGTCGAATCCGACCTTCACGTCGTCGGTGGCGCCGCCAGCCCTGACCGTCACCTTCCCGTCGGCGACGACATGCATGGTGAGGACCGGGTTGCCGGTCAGCGTCAGGAAGCGGGCGATGATGTCGTCGGCGCTGGGCGGCGGCGGGGTCGGGGTCGGGTCGGCCACGACCGATGGCGACGGGTTCGCCGCTCCCTGGCAGGCGGCCAGCGCCAACACCATGGAGATGGACATGACGGCGCGCAGCAGGCGTGAACTGCTCCTCATGCGCCTGATGATGGCCTTGCCGCTGCCGCGGCGTCCATGGTCCCGATACCGGACGAATAGCCCGTCTGGGCTACCTCAGCGGCTCATCTCCACGACGAGCACCGACCGCGAATCGTCCTCGTGCTCGACGAGCACCGAGATCGTGATCGGTGCCGGTACCGCGCTCCCCGAGCCCTCGCCGATGATCTCCGCCCCTTCGGGTGGCGCGCTCATCTCGTGATACTCGCGCAGGATCTCGAGGACCTGGCGACCGGTCACGCCGCGGAGCGGGTCCCGGTCCTTGAAGACGAATCCCCATACCTTCGCGATGGCGCCGGTCAGGCCGATGGCCGTGAGGAGCACCCGCACCGCGTCTGAGGCGAGCACGTCCCGCACGAAGCCGAAGACCTCGAAGAGGATGTCGGCCGAGCCGGGGGCCGCGTCCACGAAGGCCAGGCCACCGTCCTGCGGGGGCGGCACCCTTGCGCTTCCGTCGGTCTGCACGTCGACCGCCGCGCGGCGCACCTCGCGATCGAGCTCGGCGATGCGCCAGCCAATCTGCGAGGCGGAGACGAATTCGGCATGCCAGGCGACCTGCACGCTGCGTACCCCTCGCTCGCGGGCGATCTGGACGAAATCGGCCTGCGTCTGGTCGTCGCTCATCGGTCGTGAGACTCTAGCATCGGGTCAGGACAGCTCTGCTGTCCCGTACCGTGCAAGGTGATGACCGACCTGCCTGGTCCAGCCATCGGCAGATTCGATCGCGTACTGGTCAGGCCGGCGGTCCTGGGTCAACCAGTGCCGGAGCACGTTCGTGGTCACCAAGGTGACGCTCGTCGACGGTCCATGGGCGCATCGGGGGTGCTACTGTCCCGCCCGATGGGTGCCAGCACGCGGCGAATCGTCCAGCGAGCGGTGGTTGCCGCCTATGTCGCGGCCACAGCCGGGCTGGCTGCGACGGTCACGATCATCCTCTTCTTCTCGATCGGCGACCCTTGGGGCACGCTGAATGACGTTGCGCTGCTGGCCATGACGGCGGCAATCCCGGTCCTGATGCTCGCCTTCTGGGAGCTGGGCGGCCTTACGCCCACGCCGCTGGCGCTGGCGGCCCAGGTCTCGGGCTGGATCGCGGTGATCGTGTGGTGCGTCATCCACGCCCTCTTCATCGCTGGCATCGTCGACTTCGACTACGAGCGCGCCGCAACCGGCTCACTCGCGTTCGAGTCGGTGGCCCTGGTCGTCATCGGGCTGTGGATCGCCGGCGCCAACCTGCTGGCCGGCCCGTGGCTGAATGCGGTCCGTTGGTTCGGGGTGGTTGCGGGGCTGGGCTTCGCCCTGCTGCCGATCGGCCTGATGCTCGGGGGCGTCAATCACCCGCTCACCTATGCCGGAGGGGTTGGCTACTCGATCGTCTTCCCGGTCTGGGCCTTCCTGATGGGGCGTCATCTCAGCCAGATTCCTTGACGGCGATCCATACCATGTGTTCGCCGCATCCGAGCGGCGCACGAGGAGGAGAGGGAGCATGACTGCAACCAGCGTCCCGGGCGCGGCTGGAGAAGGCCTTCAGCGCAACGCCATTGGCCTCACGGAGGTCCTCTTTCAGTCGATCACGCACATGGCGCCGGCCGTGGCCGTCGCCCTGTCGATCGGCGCCGCGACGGGCTTTGCGGGTCGACTGACGCCGCTCGCCGTGGTGCTGGCGATGGTCGCCTGCCTGTTCACGGCCTATTCGATCGGCCAGCTCGCCAAGCACCTGCCCTCGGCGGGTGGCATGTACACCTACGTGGCGCGCGGCCTCGGGCCCTTCTTCGGCTGGCTGATGGCCTGGGCCTTCGCACTGGCCGAGCCGCTCATCGCGCCGATCCTGCTGGCGGCCTTCGGCTTCTACGGGGCGACGTTCCTGCAGGCGTACCTCAACGTGACGATGGACTTCACGACGATGTGGGTGGCACTCGCCGTGCTGTGCGGGCTCATCCTCTGGTGGCTGATCTACAGCGGCGTCCAGCTGTCGACCCGCGCGGGGGTCGTGCTGGGCGCGATCGAGATCACGATCTTCGTCTTCATCTCGATCCTGATGATCATCAAGGCCGGTGACCGGAACACCGTCGACGTCTTCATCCCGGGCGCGGAGGGGATCCAGCCCGCCTTCCAGGGGATGATCTTCTGCCTGCTCGCGTTCATCGGCTTCGAGGCGGCCGCCCCGCTGGGGGAGGAGGCCCGCGATCCTCGGCGCACGATTCCGAAGGCGGTCATCTGGTCGACGATTGGCGTAGGAGCGTTCTACGTCCTCTGCTACTACGCTGCGACCGTCTTCTTCGGGCCGGATCGCATGGCCGGCGAGTTCTACGCCTTCAATGGCGGCGACCCGTGGGGCTTCATGGGGACCGAGGTGCTCGGCACCCTCGGCGGCATCCTGGTGGTCTTCGCGATCATCAACAGCTCGCTGGCCAACGCCAACTCGGGCGCGACCGCCGCGACCCGCTCACTCTTCTCGATGGCGCGCGGCGGGTTGCTGCCGAAGCTATTTGCGAAGGTCCACCCGACGCACCGGACGCCGGTCAACGCCGTGCACTTCCAGGTGCTGGTCGCGATCGCCGTCGCCGTCGGGGGCGGCCTCTACCTTGCCAACGACCCGTACGAGGGCCTCGGCCCGATCAACATCTACGTCTTCATCGGCACCATGCTCGGCCTCCTCTTTGCCGGCATGTACATCGCGGTGAACGTGGCGGTGATCGGCTTCTACCTGCGAGAGCGGCGGGATGAGTTCAACGTGATCAAGCACCTGCTGATCCCGGTCGTTGGGGTGCTGGCCATGGTTCCCGCCCTGATGTCGGTCATCGGCGGGCTCACGATCCCGCTCTTCGACGTCGAGCTGCCGGCCTACACGAACGCGCTGCGCTTCACGGCACCGATCGTCGGTGCGTGGATGGCGATCGGCATCGTCATCTTCGTGGTGCTGTGGTTCGTGAACCGCGCCGCGCTGGACCGGATGCGCGACGTCTACGGCGGCGAGTCAGGCGACTAGCCGAAGATCGAGAGGGGGCAGTAGGACGTGACGATCCAGTTCGGCATGTCCACGATCTCGCTGATCTTCAGGTCGCAGGCGACGCTGCACAGCAGGTAGGCGTCGATCGGGCTCAGGCCGTGCTCACGGCCGAGGTATTCGATCATGCGCCGGACCGCGTCGCGCGCGGCCGTCATCAGATCGGGGCCAACGCCATCGGTCGCGTAGTACGGGCCGGTGTTCGTGCCACGCGCCAGCGGCCCCGGGGTCAGGAACTCCGGGGCCGTGACGTGCAGGTCCTTTCGAACGGTGAGGCGGACCTGGGCGCGCATCGGCGTCTCGATGGCCGTGCCGCACACCTCGCCGTCGCCCTGGGCGGCATGACCGTCACCGAGCGAGAAGCGGCCGCCGGACGCAAAGACCGGCAGGAAGAGCTTCGTCCCCGCCGTCAGATGGCGGGTGTCCATGTTGCCGCCGAAGACCTCGGGCGGGATCGTCGAGTGGGCCCCTTCGGTCGGGGGCGCGACGCCAAGCTCGCCGCAGAACGGGGCGAGGGGGATGTGCACCCCCGGCATGAAGTCGGCCATCCCGTTGGCGAGGCGGCTGATGCTGAGGGCGGCCTCGGTGAAGTCATCCGCCAGCAGGCCGAAGCCGGGGATATTGGCGGTCCAGCCCCAGTCCGCCGGCGCGAACTCGAGCAGCTCGATCTCCAGCGTGTCGCCGGGCTCGGCGCCCTCGACCGCGATCGGCCCATTGACCTGGTCGACCCGCGAGAAATCGAGCGTGGCGAGGTCCGCCACGGTGGATTCGCGGGTGATCTGTCCGCCCGACGCGTCGAGCGCATCGATCTCGACCACGTCGCCACTGGCGACGGTGGCGATCGGCTCGATCGAGCGGTCCCAGGCCAGATGGAACTGTTCGCGGCGAATGTGGACCGATGGCTGAGGCGTATCCATGGCCGGGATGTTAACGCCGACGCGCACGGCACAGCCGCTAGGATCAGGGCCATCCATGAAAGCTGAGGAAGCGGAAAGCGTCTACGACGAGGTCGCCGACGCCTACCGTGACTGGTGGGGCCCGATCATCGCCCCGGGAGCGGTCGGTGTGCTCGACGAGATCGGGGTGCGGCCAGGAGCCGACGCGCCGTTCGAGCTTCTCGACCTGGGAAGCGGGACCGGGATCCTTGCCCTCACCGCGCTCCAGCGCTGGCCGGCGGTCCGGGTGATTGCCGTCGATCCGTCCAGCCGGATGCTGGCGATCGCGGCGAATGCCGCCCGTGAGCGATCGTCCGAGGCGCTGAGCCGATTGCAGACGGTTACCGCCAGCGCGGGCCACATGCCCCTGGGCGACGCGACCATCGACGCCGCGGTCTCCTCCTTCATGATCCAGCTCGTGCCGAGCCGGGCGGCGGCGCTTCGCGAGGTGCTGCGGGTACTGCGCCCCGGCGGCCGCTTCGGATGCGTCACGTGGCGTGCCGACGACCCGCCGTACGAGCCGGACGACGCGTTCGCCGATGCCCTCGATGAGCTGCAGATCATCCAGCCCGACCACCAGCGTGACGTCCGTCCCTACGCATCGGCCCGTGCGGCGGGCGCGGAATTCCGCCGGGCGGGGTTTCGCGATGTCCGCGCCAGCGACGTCTGGCTCGAGCATCGGTTCACCGCGGAGACCTACCTCGACCTGCTCGAGCACTGGATCGATCGGGAGCTCTTCGCCGGCCTCGACGGCGACACCCGCGAACAGCTGCGCGCCCTCGCCCTGAAGCTGATGGCCGACGTGCCGGAGCGCGCATTCCTCTGGCGGCGCCCCCTCGTGCAGATCGCCGCCAGACGGCGTGCCTGAGCCAGGCCGGAGCCACCCACCCGCCGCCGGTCTATGATCGACTCGTGAGCCAGAATGCACCCGTTTCCCGTGACCTCGCAGGCGAGGCGGAGGCTTGGCAACGCCTCCACGCGGTGATGTACCGCATCACCCCCGACATCGCCGAGGTCCCTGGCTACTTCCGCGAGGGCTGGACCGCCAAGGACGCCATCGCCCACCTGGGCACATGGATGGCGGAGGGCGCCCAGATGCTGCGCCGGATCGCCGCGGGCACCTACCGCGAGGGCGAGCTCGACGTCGACGCCGAGAACGAGCGATTCCTGGCCGCGATGCGCGACGTCCCGCTCGAGACGGTCCATCTCCAGGCGGCATCGGCCCGTGCCGAGCTGCGACGTGCGTGGTCGGAGCTGCCCGACATCACGCCGGCCGCCGAGTTCTGGGTCCGCAAGGCCGGACCGGACCACCTCGCCGAGCACCTGCCGCGCCTCGAGGCGTGGGTCGACGAGCTAACGAGCCGCTAGGCAGCCCCGCTCCGCTACTGGCTGGTCCGTCTCCGATACGCCCAGAGCCCCAACGGGAAGAAGGCCAATAGCAGGCCCACTGACCAGATCAGGGCGGCGATCGCGTCAGGCCCCCCGCTGCCGTCGAGCATCAGGCTGCGCACGGTGTTGGTGACGAGGGTCAGCGGCTGTCGCTCGGCGAAGAACTGCAGCCAGCTTGGCATCGTATTTGTCGGCACGAAGGCGCTGCTGGCGAAGGTGAGCGGGAAGACTGTCATGAACATCAGCCCCTGCAGCGCCTCCGGCGTCCTGACCAGGGCGCCCATTGCCACCCCGAACCACGAAAGGGCGAAGCCGAAGGTGAGCATCACCCCAACGGCCAGCAGCGCGCCGCTGATGCCACCCTCCGGTCGAAAGCCGACGAGGAAACCGACGATGGTCATCACCGTCACGGCCAGCATCGCGCGCAGGAGGTCGGTCAGGGTCCGCCCGGTGAGGACGGACGACTGGAGCATCGGCAGCGACCGGAATCGGTCGATCATGCCGTTCTTCAGGTCGTTGGCGAGGAGGACGCCGGTGTACATCCCGGCGAACGCGATCGTCTGGACGAAGATCCCGGCCATGAGGTAGTTGACGTAGGTCGTCCCCTCGATGGGGATCGCGCCCCCGAAGACGAAGCGGAAGAGGATCACGAACATGATCGGCTGGAGCGTGACGTCGATCAGGAGCTCGGGCGTGCGACGGATGTGCCGCAGGTTGCGCTTCACCATCTCGAGTGAATCGGCAATCCACCAGCGCAGCGTCATGACGCCAGCTCCTCCGGAGCCGATGTCTCCTCGCCCGCCGGCTTGCCGGTGAGCGCCAGGAAGACCTCGTCGAGGGTCGGTCGTCGGAAGCCGATGTCGTCGACCTCGACCCCGGCTGCGTCGAGCTCGCGCACCGCCCGGGTCAGCATCCCGCCGTGGGAAGAGACCGGGACGCTCACGTGACGTGCGGCCTCGTCGACGTAGGGCTTCTCGCCACTGAGCGCGGCCAGCGCGGCGGCCGCCGCAGCCATCTGGTCCCCGTTGGTGACCAGGATCTCGAGGCGCTCGCCGCCGGTCTGCTGCTTCAACTCGAGCGCCGTGCCGCGGGCGATCAGCTTGCCGTGGTCGATCACGGCGATGTCATCGGCCAGGAGGTCGGCCTCCTCCAGGTACTGCGTAGTCATCAGCACCGTGGTCCCGCCCTTGGCGAGGTCGCCGATGAGATCCCACATCGAGAGCCGCCCGCGCGGGTCGAGGCCGGTCGTCGGCTCGTCGAGGAAGAGGACCGGCGGTTCGGCGACCAGGGCGCCGGCAAGGTCGAGGCGACGCCGCTCACCGCCGGAGTAGGTCTTGGTGATGCGATCCGCTATCTCCTCCAGGGAGAAGCGCCCTAGGAGGCCATTCGCACGGCTGCGCGCATCGGCGGCGGGGAGCCGGAAGAGGCGGCCGATCATCTCCAGGTTCTCGCGTCCCGTCAGCACCTCGTCGAGGGTCGCGTTCTGTCCGGCCACGCCGATCTTGCGGCGCACTTCGGATGGGTGCTTGAGGACGTCGAGGCCCGCCACCTCAGCCCGTCCTGCGTCAGGCCGAAGCAGGGTGGTGAGGATGCGGACCGCGGTCGTCTTGCCCGCTCCATTCGGTCCGAGCAGGCCGAGGATCGTCCCCTCGGCGACGTCGAGGTCGAGTCCGCGCAGGGCGTGGGTCGTGCCGAAGCGCTTCTCGAGCCCCTCAGCCACGATCATCGGTCGGGGCATGGACGGCCGATGCTAGCCGAGATCGGATTGGGATGCTTGCGTCCGCACGCAAGCCGTTTCGGTCAGCAGAGATGCGCTGGGTGCGTGTCGCCGCAATAGATGACCAGCTGATTCGGCACGACGAAACTGTCGAGGGTCGGTCGCACCGACGCGTCGAATGCGGCCAGCGCTGCCAGGGACATCGGCGGCCCATCCTCGACGGACCCAAGGATGACCATCAGGGTGTGCGGGCGCCCTGATGGGCCAATGTTCGCGACGTAGATACGAGCATGGTCCCCAAGTCCCAGCGCAAAGCAGCACTGCCAGTCGGGCCGGGTCAGCACGACGGAGCAGCTCTCGACCGGACAATCCGGGTCGAGGTTCACCCACGAAGGCGAAACACCCACCGTGATCCCCAACGCCCGGATGCCGTCGCCCAGCGTGGTCACTGCAATGTCGCTCGTCTGGAGGCTCGGATTCGCCAGGATCCACTGGGCGATCGCATCCGCCTGGTTCTCGACGTCGGGCGCTGGCTCGCCATCCTGGGTGGCCGGCAGCATGTCCACCAGGATTACCATCGATCCTCCACCGGCGACCTGATCAAGCACGACGCTGCCCAGCCAGACTTCCCGGCTGCTCCATGCCTGGTTCAGCGTGAAGCCGAGTCCGGGGAGCAAGGTCCCGTCCGGCGCGTTGGCGTCGGAGAGAACATAGGTCCCCGCCGCGAACGTGCACGGCTTGTTGTCGTTGCAGTTGTAGTCGAGGTCGAGCACTCCGGCGGAGGCTCTCGAGGTCGGCGATGGCTCGGAGCTCACGGCAACCAGGCTTGCCGAGGGGACGGCAGACGCGTTGCAGGCCGCCACGGCCACGGTGAGACCGACGAGAGTGCAGACTGCGAATCGTGATCCCATGGGCTCGGACCTCTGCAAGATGCTTGACGCCGGTACAGAGGGTCGGGGCCGACGGAACGGGTCAATCCGGGCGTTGACCCTATTGCACGGATCCGCGGTTCTGTAGGTGTGTGATGACCAGGCGCGGCGAGTATCCCGGGCTGGAAGTTGGCCAGGCCACGGCCTTCACGGGTCCCGCCGCCGACGTCGCGCTGGCGAATTTCGTGGGCGAGCACTACGACCGCCTGCTTCGGCTCGCCCGCCTGGTCTGCGACGACGCCACCGATGCCGCGGACGCCGTTCAGACCGGGTTCGAGCAGGCGTGGCGCCGGAGAGCCTCGCTCAGGGACGCGACCCGCACGCGGCCGTGGCTCGATCGGATCGTCGTTCGCGAGGCCATCCGCATCTCCCGGAAGCGCCGTTCGTGGCTGGGCCGGCTGACGCACGGTCCCGCCGATGCCCGCTGGATCGAGCTCGGGGATCCTCACGCTGAGCAGGTGCCGGCATGGACCGCCCTCAGGGCAGCCTTCGCGGGACTCTCGCCCGAGCAGCGCGCGGTGGTGAGCCTGCACCTGCACGCGGGCTACTCGGTCGCGGAGACGGCCACGCTCGTGGGCGCGCCAATCGAGACCGTCCGCTCCCGCCTCCGGCTGGCGAAGGAGCGACTCCGCCGTGAGCTCGAGGAGGACGCCCGATGACCGGATCGCCGCGAGACCTGCGCCTTGACGAAGAGCTGCGCCGCTTCCTCGACTGGCAGTCCGCGGACCTCGCCGGGGTGCCCGCCACGGAAGAGATGATCCAACGGCTTGCTGCGGGCACTGCGCGGCCCCTTCATGCCTTGCCGAACGGCCGGCTGGTACTTA
>DATJIJ010000128.1:0-10443 GCA_035493355.1 Candidatus Methylomirabilota bacterium | reverse complement strand
GTTGATCGAGCCGCCCGCGTCACGCAGCCGCGCCGCACGCCAGGTGAGGAGGCGAGACGCGTCGACAGCCACCGCCGCGTCGGCGAGGATCGCCTGGATCATCTCCTGCTCGGCGATGGGCCGGCCGAACTGCGTGCGCTGGGCAGCGTATCGAGCCGCGTGCTCGAGTGCCGCGCGGGCCAGGCCGGTGCAGGCGGCGGCGATGCTGATGCGCCCCGAGGCGAGCGATCCGAGCGCCACCTTCAGCCCGTCCCCCTCTGCGCCGAGCCGGTCCGCCTCCGGGACGAGCGCCTCGTCGAAGATCAGCTCGGCCGCCGGGGAGTCGCGAATCCCCATCTTCCGTTCGTGGCTGCCGACCCGGAAGCCCGGCGTGTCGCGATGAACGACGAAGGCGGTGACGCCGTCGCGACCGCGCGATCGGTCCACCGTGGCGAAGACGACATAGACATCGGCCTCGCCGCCGTTCGTGATCCAGACCTTGGTGCCGGTGAGGGCGTAGCCGTCATCGGTCCGTCGCGCGGCGAGCGAGAGGGCCGCGGCGTCGGAGCCGGCGCCCGGCTCGGTGAGGGCAAAGGCTCCCAGGTGCGTGCCGGCGGTCATCGCCGGAAGGAGGCGCTCTCGCTGTTCATCGGTGCCGTAGGCGTAGATGCAGAGCTGCGAGAGGACGTGGACCGAGAGGCTGACGGCCATCCCCATGTCGGCGACCGCGATCTCCTCGCAGGCCAGCGCCCAGGCGAAGTAGGAGAGGCCCGCCCCGCCGAGCTCCTCGGGGTACGGGATGGCGGTCAGCCCTAGCTCCCCCATCCGCGTGAAGAGACCGCGGTCGTAGCGCTCCTCCTCGTCCCGCTGTGCGGCGGTGGGTGCGAGCTCGCGCTGCGCGAACTCGCGGGCAGTGTCGCGAACCGAGCGCTCCTCTTCGTTGAGCGCGAACGGATCGGGCCGCGTGGGCGTCGCGGTGGTCGCCATCAGCCGATCTTCGTCCCCCGCTCGTCGTACGCATAGAACCCGCGACCGGCCTTCCGCCCGAGGTGCCCGGCAGCCACCATCTGGCGGAGGAGCGGGGCGGCGCGGAACTTGGGGTCGCCGAAGCCGCGGTACAGCACGTCGAGGACGCTGAGCATCACGTCGTTGCCGATGAAGTCGCTCAGCTCGAGCGGGCCCATCGGGTGGTTCAGCCCGAGCCTCGCCCCGGCGTCGATGTGCTCGGCACTGCCGGTCCCCTCCATCAAGGCGAAGATCGCCTCGTTGATGAACGGGCCCAGCATCCGATTGACGATGAATCCGGGGTAGTCCTTCGACTCGATCACCGTCTTGCCGAGCTCCTGGGCGAAGGCGCGGGCGGCGGCCTGTGTCGCCTCATCGGTCTCGAGGCCGCTGATGATCTCGATGAGGCCCATCACCGGGACGGGCGAGAAGAAATGCAGGCCGATGAAGCGGCCGGGCCGATCGGTCGCGGTGGCCAGCGAGGTGATGCTGATGCTGCTCGTGTTGCTCGCGAAGATCGCGTCCGGGTCGGCAGCCGCCGAGAGCGCCTGCCAGGTCTCGCGCTTGACCGATTCGTCCTCGAAGACGGCCTCGATCACGATGTCGTGGCCGGCCGCCCCGTCCGCGCCGACGCCGGTGGCGATGCGGCCGAGGAGCGCGTCGGCGTCCGCCTGGGACGCCTTCCCCTTCTCGACCTGCCGGGCCAGGTTGGCGGCGACGCGCGCCTTCCCCTTCTCGGCCAGCTCGGCGGTGCGATCGGCGAGCGTGACCTGCTTGCCGGCCGCGGCGCTCACCTGGGCGATGCCGTGGCCCATCAGGCCGGCGCCGATGACGAAGACCCGGTCGAGGCTCATGGCCGCCTAGCCTAGCAGCCCCGATAATCCCCCCGAAGATGACCGCCACCCAGCCAACCGTCCGCCTGCGACCGATCACCGCCGACGAGTTCCCCGCGTTCGTGGCCGCCTCGAAGGCCGGCTACGCCGAGGGGATCGAGGTCCACGGCGGCCAGACGCACGAGGCCGCGCTGCAGAAGGCGGAGGCCGATTTCCCCGCGGTGCTGCCGATGGGCCTCGAGACGCCAGGTCACCACATCTTCATCGTGGAGGCCGATGGCGCCGCGGTCGGGCGGCTCTGGCTGGCCGAACGGGAGATGGCCGGGCGGCGGGTCATGTTCGTCTACGACGTCACGATCGATGCGGCGCACCAGGGCCACGGCTACGGCAGGGCCGCGATGCAGCTGGCCGAAGCGGAGGCGAAGGCGCGGGGCATCGGTCGCATCGAGCTCAACGTCTTCGGCGGGAACGACGTGGCGCGTGGCCTCTACCGCTCGCTGGGCTACGTGGAGACATCGGCCCAGATGGCGAAGGTGCTGGATCTGCCCTAGCCGTCCTCGGGGAGGAGGCGCTCCGCGGCCGTGAAGGGATCGATCTCGCGGTCAGCGACCGACTGGAGCGTCGCATCCCAGGCTGGGTCGCGGGCGGCGCGGCGGACCGCCAGGTTGGCCAGAGCACGCTGGAGCTGGTGGCCGGCCCGTCGGTGCACCGCCTCGGCGGAACGGGCGGCCGACCGGTGCGCGTCGATGGCGTCCACCAGCGCGGCGACGCCGTCGCCACTGATGGCGGCGGTGACCATGATCGGTGGCGGCTTCCGGGTGACGCGGCCGCCCGCGGTCGAGAGCATGGCGCGGAGGTGGCGCGCGGCGAGATCGGCGCCGGGCCGGTCACCCTTGTTGACGACGAGCAGGTCCGCGACCTCGAGCAGCCCCGCCTTGATGGCCTGCACCTCGTCCCCCATCTCGGGGACCTCGACCACCACGGTCGTCTCCGCGAGGCGCGCGACCTCGACCTCGCTCTGACCGGCGCCCACCGTCTCGATCAGGATCGGGTCGTAGCCGGCGGCGTCGAGGGCGGCCGCGGCCATCCACGTTGCGGCGGCGATCCCGCCCAGCTCGCCACGGCTGGCCATCGAGCGCATGAAGACGTCCTGGTCGGCGGCGTGGCCCATCATCCGGATCCGGTCACCCATGATTGCGCCGCCGGTGTATGGCGACGACGGATCGACCGCCACGATCCCGACGCGTCTCCCACGGCGCCGCCATTCCTCGGTCATCGCGTTGACCAGGGTCGACTTGCCACTCCCCGGCGGCCCGGTGATGCCCACGAGGTGTCCGCCGCGACCCGCGGCGAAGAGCTCGGGGAGCAGGTCGCGCAGCCCCGGCACGTCGTTCTCGATCGCGGTCAGGAGCCGCGCCAGCGGCAGTCGTTCCCCCGCCACGACGCTGCGCAGCAGGTCCGGAAGGTCGGCCACGACCCTCAGGCGCGCCGGCGCGCGTGCTCGCGGAAGTAGCCCGCGATCTGCCCGATGCTCGTCCCGGGCCCGAACACCTCGGCGATCCCCGACGCCTTCAGCTTCGCGACATCCGCGTCAGGGATGATCCCGCCGGCGGCGATGAGGACGTCGTCCATGCCGCGGCTCTTGCTCAGCTCGACAACGCGCGGGAGGAGCGCCATGTGCGCCCCTGACAGGATGGACATCCCGATGACGTCCACGTCCTCTTGCTCTGCGGCGTCGACGATCATCTCCGGCGTTTGGCGCAGCCCGGTGTAGATCACCTCGAAGCCCTCGTCGCGCAGGCCGCGGGCAAGCACCTTGGCCCCGCGGTCGTGGCCGTCGAGCCCGGGCTTGGCGATCAGGACGCGGATCGGGGTGCCGCGGGGTTCATCCATGCGCGCCGATTCTAGCGTCCGCGCGCGCGACCTCGGCCGCGCGCCCGAGCTCGATGACGGCGGCCGGAGTGGGAGGCCACAGGTGCACGATGAGGTGCTCCACGCCGAGCTCGCGATAGGCGGCCAGCTCCCGGCCGACCTCGTCCGCGTTCCCGGAGATCGCATTGTCGGGAGCGTCCTCGTAGCCGGGGTTCGGCAGCGCCGGGAAATGGACGAAGAGGCCGGCGCTCAGGCTGATCTCAGCGAAGTCGCGTCCCTCGATCGCGCAGGCGTCACGCAGGGAAGCAATCCGCTCCTCCAGCTCCGTCGCCTTTGCGCGGCGGCCATACCAGGCCGCGTTCCATTGGTCCGCGTGACGGGCGACCAGTCGCATCATGCGCGGCCGCTTCCCGGCGATCAGGATCGGCGGCCCCTTCGGGCGCGGCCCGCCGGGGAGGAGCCGCGCCTCCGCGCGGTGCCATTGGCCCTGGAAGCTGACCGCGCCGTCACGCAGCAGCGGGAGGAGGACGGACATGGCCTCCTCGAAGCGGCCGACGCGATGGTCGAACGGGAAGTCGAAGGCATCGAACTCAGGCTCGTGCCAGCCGCAGCCGATCCCCAGGATCAGCCGGCCTCCCGACACCTCGTCGAGGGCGGCGGCCATCTTGGCGGTCAGGGCCGGATTGCGGAACGGGAGCGCCAGGACCAGCGGACCGATCTCGACCCGCTCGGTGATTGCGGCCACCGCCGTCAGGATCGTCCATGACTCGTGGATGCCGCTCCACGTTCCGTCGTCGAGGAAGACGAGGTGGTCGGCGGCCCATACCGAGTCGAGCCCGGAGGCTTCGGCAGCGAGTGCCATCTCCCGCAGCTCCCGCCACGGCAGGGCGCGACGGACCTTCTCCTGCTCGCCGATCGGCAGCATCAGGCCGACCTTCATGCCGTGATCCCCGCCAGCCGATCGATGGTCGCCGCCATGGCCATGTCCTTCGCCGTCAGCGCGCGAGCCGCCTTGGTGGTCAGCCTGAAGGTCACCCGTCGCCAGTTGATCTCGATGTCGGGATGATGATCCGCCTCCTCGGCGGCATCGGCGACCGCGGTGACGAGGGCGATCGAGGCGCGGAACGTTGGGCATACGACCGTCCTGACGAGCCAATCCCCGTCGCGACGCCATTCGGGCACGGTGAGGAGCGCGGCGGCGATCTCCGGCTCGGTCAAGGGCGTGGCGTATGGCATCGGCCTAGCGGTCGGAAGAACGACCGATGAAGGTCAGGAACTCCGAGCGAGTGCGCGCATCGGCCCGGAAGGTGCCGAGCATCGAGCTCGTGACCATGGTCGCTTCCTGCTTCTTCACGCCGCGCATCACCGTGCACAGGTGTCGCGCCTCGATGACGCACGCGACCCCCTTCGGCTTCAGCCGATCCATCAGAAAGCCGGCCACCTGCTGCGTCAGACGCTCCTGCACCTGCAGGCGGTGCGCGTACATGTCCACGACGCGCGGGATCTTCGAGAGGCCGATGATCCGGCCGCGGGGCAGGTAGCCGACGTGCGCCTTCCCGAAGAAGGGGAGGAGATGGTGCTCACAGAGCGAGAAGAACTCGATGTCACGCACGACCACCATCTCGTCGTAGTCGACGTCGAAGGCGGCGTCGTTCAGAAGCGCATCGGGGTCGGTGTGGTAGCCCTCGGTCAGCTCGGCGTACATGCGCCGCACGCGGTCCGGGGTCCGGGCCAGGCCGGCGCGATCGGGGTCCTCGCCGAGCTCAAGGAGGAGGGTCCTCACCGCCTCGGGGATCTGGCTGCCGGGTGAGCGCTCGTCCATGCGCCGCATGCTAGCAGGGGTCCTTGAGCGGGCTAGGCGCGGGGCATCGGCGGCGGTAGACTCGGAATGCGCCCCGCCGAACCCGCACGAACCATCACCCGCCGCCATGGTCATCCACCGCCCCACCTCTCCGTCGCTGCGCCTCGCCCTGCAGCGGACCGCCGGCGATCGGCTGAGCGGCCCCCTCGGGAGGCGCCTCGATGACCGCTTCCACTACCTCCGCCACGTGCTCGCCGGCGGCAAGGAGCCGATCGAGGCGGTCGTGGTCGGCCCCGGCGGGACCTGGGCGCTGACCCTCCGCGCCGAGCCCGGCCACTATCGGAAGCGGAACGGCCACTGGTACCAGCTCCGCGGGGCGACCGAGTCATGGGTGCCCTGGGATGCGAGCCGCATCACCGCGGCGCGCCTCGCTGGGCGGCGCCTGGAGATGTACCTCGAGCGGGCCACGCTGCCGTCATCGGTCACCGCCTGCCTGGTGCCGGCACGCGGCGTGGAGATCGAATGGGACTCCGGCCAGCGCCCCGGGATCCAGGTCATCCGCGACGCCGATGCGCTGGCCGCCGGGATCTCGGCAGGCGGGAACCTGACCAAGGCCCAGGTCGAGCGGATCGTCGCGCTCCTCGACCCGCGACAACCGCTTCCCAGGCTGCGGAACGCCCGTGCGAGCTGAGCCCGCTGGGCTGGCGGCGGTCGTCGTTGTCCTCGCGCTGCTCGCCGCGTGGATGGCGCCGGCACTGGCAGTGGTCGTCGTCTGGCCGCTGCTCTTCCTCCTCCCCGGCTGGGCGCTCGTCAGCTGGGCACAGCCGCGGATCTCGAGCACCGGGCGGCTGGGGCTGGCGATCGTCCTCTCGGTCGCGGTCAGCGCGCACCTCGTCTACTGGCTATCGCTCGCCACCGGCGGCTACCGCCGGGAAACGATCTTCCTCGCAGCCGCTGTCCTCGCCCTGCCCATCGTCCTCGGCATCGGCCGCGCAGGGGGGCGCGCGGTCGCGGAGCAGGCTGGCGCCGCCTGGCAGGCCCTCCGGCGCGACTGGCTCGCGTTCGGCTTCGCCGGCGCCTGCGCCGGGTTCGTGGGAGCGGTCCTCCAGTCCGGGCTGTGGCGCGACACCCCGAACGGCATCTCGGCCGGCGGCTCGAACTGGAGCGACCTCGGGGTGCACCTCTCGATCGCGCAGTCCGTCAACGCCGGGAACTTCCCGCCGCAGGTGCCGTACTTCGCCGGCGAGCCGCTCGTCTACCACTGGTTCGCCGACTTCCACGCGGCCATTGCAGCTCGCGCGGCGGGGATCTTTGCCGTCCCGAGCTTCGTCGTCTCGTCGGCGGTCCTCGCCGGCGCGCTCGCCCTCATCGTCCACGGCCTGGCGCGAAGCCTCCTTCGCGGCCGTGGCGCGCGACGGGTGGCGTTGCTCGCGGCCGCGCTCGTCATCTTCGGCGGCGGGCTCGCGTGGATGCGGCTCGTCGGCGACATCGCCAACGGGTTCGGAGATCTCTCCACCCTCGTAACGCACAACTCATACGACAACTCGTGGCTGACCGAGTGGCCGTTCTTCCGGATTCCATCGGTGATGGGGACCGGCCTCCTCGTCCACCGGGCCACGACCGCGGGGCTGCCGATGCTGGTCGGGGCGGTTCTCCTGCTCACCTCCGGCCTGCCCTCGGCGCGCGCCCACGCCGCCGGCTGGCGGGACCGACCGCCGCTGATCTTCCTGGCCGGCGTCCTGGGGGCCCTGCTGGCGCCGTTCCACTTCTTCTTCTTTCCCGCGTTCCTGGCGCTGGCGCTCGGCTGGGTCGTGGTGGGCGGCCGCCTCCTCGACCGCGACGCCCCGCGCAACGCCGCCCTGCTGCTCGCGCCGTATGTGCTCGCCATTCCGTTCGCGGTCGCTCCCCTGCTGCAGGCCGGTGGCAGCGGCGCGCTCCACTGGGTGGTCGGCTGGGAATCGGCGCCGATGAACGACGGACCGTGGGCGGTCCTCTTCTTCTACGCCACCAACCTCGGGGTGCCGTTCCTGCTGGCGCTGCTGGCGCTGCTGCTGCCGCGCGTGCCCCATCGGGGCTTCCTGGCCGTGTGGCTGGTCACGCTGTTCGCGGTGCCCAACCTGGTGCAGGTGAGCACCATCGGCTTCGACATGAACAAGTACTTCCAGGCGATGTGGATCGCGGTTGCCCTGCTCGCCGCCTGGCTGATCCGCCGCTGGCCGGTGCCCGCGATCGTCGCCGTTCTTCTGCTGAGCGTCCCCTCGCCGCTGCTCGTCTCGGCCTGGACGGCGCTCAACCGAGAGGTCGTCCTCGGCTGGAGCGAAGTGGCTGCGGCGGACTGGATCGCCGCCAACACGCCGGAACGCGCCGTCTTCGTGACGAATGGGTGGCTCAACTCCCCTACCGATCCCGCCGGCCGGCTGCGGGTGCTCACCTTCACCCCCTACATCGCGAACCTCGGCTATTCGCCCGACGAGCGCTCCGCCGTGGTTGACCGCATCTATTGCAACGGTGACCCGGCAGAGTCCGCCGCCCTGGCCCATTCGCTGGGGGCCAGCTACCTGCTCGATGTCGGTCCGCCGCGGGAGTGCGTGCCCACGGCCTTCGACGGCAGCCCCGATTGGGAGCTCGCCTACGACAGCGCCGGGGTCCGCATCTGGCACCTTGCCGGGGCGTCCGTATCATTCCGCCGGTGAGCAGCAGCGCGGCGGTCGTCCGGCTCGAGCACGTCGGCAAGCGGTACGGATCGGAGGGCGGGCCCGAGGCGGTCTCCGACCTCTCGCTGGAGATTCCCGCCGGCGAGATCTGCGTCCTCGTCGGGCCGTCCGGCTGCGGCAAGACGACGACCATGAAGATGATCAACCGCCTGATCGAGCCGACGTCGGGGCGGATCACGATCGACGGCGAGGACGTGATGGCGCTGCCCGCGGTCGAGCTGCGGCGGCGGATCGGCTACGTCATCCAGCAGGTGGGCCTCTTCCCGCACCTCACCGTTGCCCAGAACGTGGCCGTCGTGCCGCGCCTCCTGCGCTGGCCGGAGGCCCGCGTGCGCGAGCGCACGAGCGAGCTGCTTGACCTCGTTCGCCTCCAGCCGTCGACCTACGGCGATCGCTATCCGGCGGCGCTCTCGGGCGGCGAACGCCAGCGGGTGGGCGTGGCACGAGCGCTTGCCGCCGATCCGCCGCTGATGCTGATGGATGAGCCCTTCGGCGCGGTGGACCCGATCCTGCGCGACCGGCTCCAGAACGAGTTTCTGCGCCTGCAGGCCCAGGTCCGCAAGACGATCGTCTTCGTCACCCATGACGTCGACGAGGCGATCAAGATGGCCGACCGCATCGCGATCCTGCAGAAGGGCGGGGTCCTCGCCCAGTACGACACCCCCGACGCGATCCTGGCGGCACCGGCCTCCGACTTCGTGGCCCACTTCGTGGGAGCGGACCGCGGCCTGAAGCGGCTCTCGCTGGGCCGGGTGCGCGACCTGGAGCTCGGCAAGCCGGTTACGGCGCGAGCCGGCGAGCCACGCGCGGAGCTGCGGCGGCGCCTGGATGAGGCAGCTACCGACTACGTGCTCCTCCTCGACGAGAAGGACCGGCCGCTCGGCTGGATCGGCCGGGGCGACCTGAGCGGTGACGGCGCCGTGGGCGTGGATGATGCGATCCCCGGCTCGCCCACCCTCGAGCCGGAGAGCACGCTCCGCGACGCCCTCTCGGTGATGCTCGGCTCGTCGGTCCAGCTCGGGGTCGTGGTCGACGACGACGAGCGGGTGCTCGGGGTGGTCAGCGTCGACGCCATCTCGGAGGTCCTGCGCACCCCGACGACGAGGCCCACGTGACCGAGGGCCAGCCGTTCTTCCAGCTCGACTGGGTGCTCGACAACCTCGATACCCTCGCCCAGCGCATCGGCGAGCACATGCTGGTCACGGTCATCGCGGTGGTGGCGGGCTTCGTCATCTCGTTCGGCCTCGCCCTCGCGGTGCGCCGCTACCCGCGCCTCTACGGTCCGATCCTGGCGGTCAGCGGCGTCCTGTACGCGGTCCCCAGCATCGCCCTCTTCGTCCTCTTCATCCCGATCACTGGCCTCTCCCTCCTCACCGCGGAGATCGCGCTGGTCAGCTACACGCTCGTGATCCTGGTGCGCAACATCGTCACCGGCCTGCGCGGCGTCCCGGCCGACGTGATCGAGGCCGCGCGCGGGATGGGCTACACCGATCGCCAGCGCCTCTGGCGGGTTGAGCTCCCGATCGCCCTGCCAATCATCGTCGCCGGGGTTCGCATCGCCACGGTCACCACCATTGGGCTCGTGACCATCGCGACCCTGATCGGGATGGGCGGACTCGGCTACCTGATCGTGAACATCGGCGTCCAGCAGCGGTTCCCGACGGCCACCATCACCGGCGTCGCCGTCGTCGTCCTCCTCTCCACGATCGTCGACCTTGGCCTCCTGGCGGTCCAGCGCCGCCTCACCCCGTGGGCGAAAGCGCGCGGGGGCTGAGCCGATGGACTTCCTGGGACAGGTCCTGGCCTGGTACACCGATCCGGCCAACTGGACCGGCAACAACGCCATCCAGCTGCGGCTTTGGCAGCACCTCTCGCTCTCGGTGGCGTCGCTGGGCGTCGGTCTCGCCATCGCGCTGCCAATCGGCCTCTACATCGGCCACACCGGACGCGGCGCGCGGGCAGCGGTCGCCGTGAGCAACATCGGGCGCGCGGTGCCGTCGCTCGGCTGGCTCGGGATCGCCTACCCGATCAGCACCGGGCTCTTCCATCGCGGGGGGATCGGCTTCCTACCGGCCTTCATCGGCCTGGTGGCGCTGGCCATTCCGCCGATCGTCACGAACACGCATGCCGGCCTGAAGGAGGTCGATCCCGAGCTGCGCGAAGCCGCCCGCGGGATGGGGATGCGCGAGCTGCAGATCCTCCTCCGAGTGGAGGTGCCGGTTGCGCTGACGGTCATCCT
>DATJIJ010000127.1:0-2347 GCA_035493355.1 Candidatus Methylomirabilota bacterium | reverse complement strand
CGGAGCCACGCAAGGCATCGAGGACCCGGGAGGTCACCGCGTCGGCGCCGCTCGACTGCTCCACCTTGAAGCGCTCCGACCAGGCGACCAGCGGGCGCCAGACCGCCTGATCGAGCAGCAGGATCACGGTGACGAGGGTTGCCAGACCGAGGATCAACGCGCGCGTGTCACCGAGATCCGCCGCGTGAGCGAGGTAGCTCCCAAGACCCGGGAGGCGAAGATCCTTGGCGCCCAGGGTGAACTGCTCGGACGCCATCAGGAAAAACCAGCCACCCGCCCAGCTCATCATGCTGTTGGCGATCAGCCCGATGGCGCCGAAGGGCAGCTCGAGCCTCGTGAACCGTTGCCAGGGAGCCAGCCGGTAGACTCGCGAAGCCTCGGACAGCTGAGTGGGGATCGTGATGAGGGACTGGTGGAAGCTGAAAGCCAGGTTCCAGGCCTGGCTGGTGAAGATCAGCACGATTGCCGCCAGCTCGAGCCCGAGGGTCCGGCCCGGCAGCAGTGCGGCAAGGCCCAGTACGACGCCCGGCATGAACGAGAGAATCGGAATGCTCTGCAGGATGTCGAGCAGGGGCATCATGACGCGCTCGGCCGCGCGCGAACCGGCAGCGACGCGTGCATAGGCGACGCTGAAGCCGAGCGAGAGAAAGTAGGCGAAGGCCATCCGCAGGGTGGACAAGCCGGCGTAACGGGGCAGCTGCCAGGGCGAGAGATCGATCGCAAGCGTCGGCGGGATCGGCTCTCGCCACTCGGCAGTTGCCCGGACAATCCCGTAGCCGATGGCGACGATGACGGCAAACAACAACAGATCGACCCAGCGAGGCGTCGGCGCTCGCTCGGTCTGGACCACCGGAGGCGCGGCGGGAACGGGAGGAAGTAATCGGAAGAGGCGGCGCACTCAGAGGCCTCGATGGCAGGGACGCGGTAGCGCCGCGCCGCTCATGGTACCCGCACCACCAGCGTCGCGTCGAGCAGCAGCTCGAGTGCGAGCGTGAAGAGGCCGACGATCACGAACGGACGGGTCGCCTCATCGTAGCGAGTGTAGCGGGTCATCGAAACCGGCGCCTTCTCCAGCTGGTCGATCTGATGGAAGATTCGGCTCAGCGCCTCGCTTTCGCGGGCGCGGAAATACTGGCCCCCCGTCTTGGCCGCGATCTCTTTCAGCAGGTCCTCATCGATCTTCACAGGCAACACTTCGTAGCGGAACGCGCCATCGAGTCCCCGGCCGGTCGGGATGGGGGCTTCACCCTCAGTCCCGACGCCGATCGCGTAGATCCTGATGCCGTACGCCGCGGCTGTCGCGGCTGCCGTGCGCGGGTCGATCAACCCCTTGTTGTTCACGCCGTCGGTCAGGAGCAGGATCACCTTGCTCTTGCCCGGAGCGCGGCGCAGCCGATTCACGGCCACGGCGAGGCCGCTGCCGATCGCGGTTCCATCGTCCAGTGTGCCGATCTTGATGTCCGTGATCGCCTGCTCCACCACCGCGTAGTCCAGGCTCACCGGCACCTGCGTGAGTGCCTCACCGGCAAACGCAACGACACCGATTTGATCGGCACTCCGAGCCCGCACGAAGGAGATCGCCTCTCGCTTGGCCACCTCCAGCCGGTTGGACGGGGCGAAGTCCTCCGCCAGCATGCTGCTCGACACGTCGAGCGCGATCACGATCGCGATGCCCTCCTTCTTGACCTGGATGCGATCTCCACCGATCCGGGGCCCGGCCGCGGCGACGATCCAGCTCGCGAGCGCCAGCGACCGCAGCGGGACAGGGAGCCAAACCCACCAGGGTGGCCGGGGCGAGGTGAGGGCGATGCTGACGTCGCTGTACGGCGCGCCGGGATTCTCGCGCCGGCGACGCCACCACCAGACCGGTAGGGCCAGGAGCAACAGCAGGAGGAGCGGCCGGACGAAAGTCATACCGCTGCCACGCCCGGGATGACCGGGTCGTTGCGCCAAAGCGCCTTAGCCATTCGACCGACTGCAGTGCTCACCGCAATAGCTACGCACCAGATGGACCAATTGCTCGGCCGTCACGCGTTATTTGGAGTCGGGGTCGGAATCCGGTTTGGATCAGGGGTGTCGAGGCTGGCGGTGTCGGGAGGGCGAGACCAGATTTCGAGTCATCTCGACCCCATCTCCCTTCACCGATCCGTCGGCTGCGCTCGCCGCTGCCCTGCGCGACCGTTACGCGCTCGAGCAGGTGCTCGGGCGGGGCGGGATGGCGACGGTGTATCTGGCCCAGGACCTCAAGCACGACCGCCCGGTCGCGCTCAAGGTGCTGCTGCCCGAGCTGGCGGCCTCGCTCGGCCCCGACCGCTTCCAGCGCGAGATCCGGCTCGCCGCCCGGCTC
>DATJIJ010000126.1:0-2147 GCA_035493355.1 Candidatus Methylomirabilota bacterium | reverse complement strand
TATCCCGCCGCTGGGAGTCGATGAGAACGGCGCGCGGGTGGAGGATCTGGCCGGCGTTAAGGGGGTAGGGGCGGTACTGCTAACGCCGGCGCATCAGTTCCCGACGGGTCATGCGTTGTCCACCGAACGCCGGGCCTCGGTGCTCGACTGGGCGCGCCGGACCGGAGGGGTGATCCTCGAAGACGACTACGACGGCGAGTTCCGCTACGACCGCAAGCCGGTTGGCGCGATGCAGGGACTGGACCCGGATCATGTCGTGTACTTCGGAACCGCCAGCAAGTCGATCGCGCCGGCGCTGCGACTAGCGTGGATGGTCGTACCTGAGCACCTCCTCCCTGCGGTTGCGGAGGCCAAGGGCCGTGTCGACACGGTGAGCGTGCTGGATCAGCTGATCTTCACGGAGTTTGTGACCTCTGGCGCCTTCGACCGACACGTTCGGGGCAGGCGGCAGAACTATCGCCGTCGGCGCGATGAACTCATCGAGGCCATCGCACAGAGCACCTCTGAAGTTCAGGTCACCGGCATGGCCGCAGGGCTACAGGCTGTTCTCACCCTTCCCGCGGGGACGGAAGCGCAGGTCCTGCAAGCTGCAGCACGTCAAGGGTTGATCGTCAGCGGCCTTGCGGAGTTCCGTCATCCGTCCGTCGAAGCGCATCAACCGTGGCGTGATGCGTTGGTCGTCAACTTCTCGGCTGTGTCCGACAGCGCCTGGCCCGGAGCGTTGAGGGCGCTCTGCAGCGTACTGCCCTAGCTCTATCAGCCGAGCGTCGCGCGGCCCGAGCCGCGCATCTTCCTCGCCGTGAACGTCGTCGCAACCCCAATGGTGGAAGAAGCCGAGGAGCCAGTCCGCCCGCGGTTGCGAATGTTCGGCAGACTGCTCACCGGCCCTGGGGCTCGTAACCGCAGCACTGTAGAAGACATGAGTACGGCGAGCCGGACACATTCATTGTCCGGCTCGCCGTTGCGTATGTCGTGGCAGCGGGCTCCGCGGTGCGAGGGCCGTCCCGTGAGGGCGCGGCGCGGGTGCTGGCGACGCCGCCTCGCGGCGCATCGTCCTGGCCTGCCAGCCGAGCAAAGTGGTCTGCAGAATCATCGCGATGGTGGCCTAAATATCTGGACCTCTTTTCAGTAGCGTGGAAGCACGACAGTCGGGAAACCTCGTCGGCCGCATTAACTCCAACAAGGAGCTTCCTATGATTTCCAATCAGTTCTCTGCCTCGCTAGGCCTCGCGCCTAGATCGCGCGTGCTGCCCGCGGGACTTGCGATGACGGGCGCCACCGTCGCCCTCACGAGCATGTATCTCTCTGCCGGTGCATTGACGCCCCTCCTGGTGGCGTACAAGCAACAGTGGGATTTCCCGGCCGCGATGCTTAACGTGGCATTCGCCGCCTACGCAGTCGGGTTCCTCACCGCCGCCCTTGCGCTGGGCTCGCTCTCGGACTACATCGGTCGCCGCCCCGTGCTGATCGGCGCTCTCATCGTGCAGTTCGCCTCGAGCATCCTGTTCCTGGTCGGCACGGACGTCAGCTGGGTCATCGCGGGACGTATTGTGCAGGGGCTTGCCGGTGGAGCCGCGACCTCGGCGTTCACCGCCGCGCTGGTCGAGTTCGCCCCGGAAGGCAGGAAGAGGCTCGGCACCATCCTCGGGAGCATCAGCCTCACCGGGGGCCTCGCGATGGGGTCGCTCCTGGCGGGGCTGGCCATTCAGCTGACCCCGGCGGCGAACACCATCGTGTTCAGCGTGCTGATCGCGCTCACCATCCTTGGTGGTGTCACCGTGCTCGCCTCCGCCGAGACGGTGACACGCGCCTCGGGAGCGGCCCAGTCGATGATCCCCCGGGTGTCGATCCCGACGTCCGCTCGCAAGGAGTTCTACGCCGCTGCGCCGGTGGTCGCGGCCGTGTGGATGCTCGCCGGCCTGTCCGGTGGGCTGGCGCCGAACATGGTGCGCAGCGTCTTCCACCTCAACAGCCCGTTCCTGGGCGGCTTCGCTGGATTCGTGGCGCCGGCAGTGGCTACCGTCATCGGCCTCGTTTTCGCCAAGGTGCCCTCGCGCCGGGCGATGATCATCGGCATCTACGCCTCCATCATCGGGGCCGCGGGGATCATCGGCGGCGTCTTCGCCGGGAGCCTGGCGCTGATGATC
>DATJIJ010000125.1:0-10435 GCA_035493355.1 Candidatus Methylomirabilota bacterium | reverse complement strand
GAGCCGGGGGAATCGGGATCGGAGATCGGGCACAGCTCCGATCCCAATGCCCCGCGAAATCACGACGCCACCGGTGTCTCCACCAGCGTGAAGCGTCCAGCCGCGAAGGGATCGCCTGCCCCGGGCAGGTAGATCCGCATCGCATAGTCACCCGGTCCCCACGCGTCGAGCACCTCGCTGGTGGGCACCGCGAAGGTGAAGCCGATGACGCTGGAGTTCGCGTCGATCCCCTGAGTCGACGGTTCCTGCACCACCGTCTCCTGCTCCCCGTCGAGACGGACGATCTCCACCAGGATCGTCGCCACCCCTGGCGCGCTGGCCAGTCGAACCGAGTACGCAATCGGGTCGGTGGCGCGGAATCGATCGGTGGGATCGATCGCCTCTCCCGTTGTCGCGTCCAGGGCAGTGCCAAAGCTGATCGCGAGCGGACCCGCAGCGCTCGGCGAGGGAGTCGGGGAGGGTAGGCCGGCCTCCGAGCCGGCCCGACCAACAAGGAACACGACCAGGCCCACACCGAGCACCGCGGCTGCCCATCCGAGCCACATCCGCGCGCCTGGCCCAGGCCCCCCGCGTCGCTCGGTCGCCATGGGTCGCGCCTGGGACGAACGCCGGCGGCGAATGCCAAACTTCGAGCCGCGCGTCCGGAAGCCCATGTCGGCCTCAACTCTAGCGACGCGTTTCCAGATACGATGGCGCCATGCCTCGCCGCGTCTTCGACTTCGACACCCCCGACCGGTTCGTCGCCGGCGTCGTCGGTGAGCCCGGTGCCCGGGTCTTCTACCTGCAGGCACGCCAGGGCGGTGCCCTGGTCAGCATCGGACTCGAAAAGACACAGGTGGCGGCGCTCGCCGGGCGGATGTCGGAGCTCCTCGACACGGTTGAGGGGCTCTCCGGCGAGCTCCCCGCCGGCGTCGCTCGCGATGATCAGCCCCTCGAGGAGCCGACCGTGGAGCTGTTCCGGGTCGGTGCCATGGCGCTGGCCTGGGACGCGACGGCCGAACAGATCGTGATCGAGGCGCAGCCAATCGGCGATGACGCCGAGCTCAGTGCCCTTCCAGACCGCGCCGCAACCGCGCCAGACCTCTTCCGGGTGCGCGTCGAGCCGGCGCGGGCCCGCGACTTCATCAGGCGAGCCGCCGCGATCGTCGCCGCCGGTCGTCCGGCCTGCCCGTTCTGCGGGCAGCCATTGGAAGCGACCGGCCATTTCTGCCCGAAGACCAACCTGAACTGATGCCTGTGGCGGGGGGCGCAAGCTCCGACCACGCCGGCTTCGACCCTCACCTCCCGATCGACTGGCTCGAGCCCGTGCAGCTTGGCGATGGGTTGCCCGGTCGGCTTGGCCTGACCATCCTGCCGGGCAAGCAGGGCACCTCGTTCAGGTACCCAGGTCGCGTCTATCGACGCGACCTGGATGGGGACGTCGCGTTGCTGCGAGCCGATGGCGTCAAGCGCCTGATTCTCCTGGTCGAGGATGCGGAGCTGCAGCATTGGAGTGACCCCGCGATCGTCGAGCGAGGGAGCGCGGGAGGCGTCGAAGTCATCCGTCACCCCATCCCCGACGGGCGGGCGCCGCGCTCCGTCTCGGAGATGCGGGTGATCCTCGACGAGATTCGCGACGCCCGGGCGACAGGAAATGTGGCCGTGGCGTGCATGGGCGGCGTCGGTCGGACGGGGACGGTTGCCGCCTGCGCCCTGGTGGACGGCGGAATGACCCCGGACGAGGCGATTGCCACCGTCCGCGCTGTACGGCACCCCACGGCGGTCGAGACTGCCGAGCAGGAGCGGTTTGTCCGCTCCTTCGCAGCCAAGCGTCAGGCGGGCGAGCGTCCGTAGACAGCCACTCGCCAGACGCGGCTTCCGCCGTTGTGGAGCTGGTGGAAGCCTCGCTCGCCAAGGAATCCGTCGATCGCCCGCTGACGGTGAATGTAGAAGTTGTCCCGACGGCGTAGGAGCCATGAGAGCCCATTCAGGACCGATGCGCCGGTCCGCACCCACCAAACATCGACCGGGTGCACGAAGCCGATGAGGCGAGGCCCGGGCAGAAGCGCAGCGCCCAGGAGCGCGCCGAGGTCGGGATAGCAGCAGATGACCCGGTCCAGCGTCACCACGTCGGCGGCCGGCAGGTCCTCGGCCAGGTCGACGACGTCGCCGTGACGGTGTGCAACGCGATCCCCGAAACCGCGACGCTGAGCCTCCTCCTTGGCGGTCGCCAGATAGGCGCTGGAGGCGTCGACGTCAGTGGCGCTCAACGCGCCGGCGGCGAGCAGCTCCAGGTGCACCATCCCAACGCCTGCGCCGATGTCGAGCAGCGAGGCGCCCTCGACCCCGGCCGCGCGCAGGGCGTCGATCAGCTCGGCGGTGGAGTGCGGGAGCCCGTCCTCCCGCCAGCTGCGCAGGTCGCGCTCCGCTTCGCGCGCGTCGAAGACTCGCTCAAAGTCCTGGCCACAACACCCCTGCCCATTCCGGCTCGGCATCATTCGATGATGCCTCGGCCGTCAACCGGGACTGGTCCGCGGCGACCTCCACGAAGTGGCAGAGCGCATTCGCGAGCCGCATCTGCTCCACTGTTCGAGCGCCTACCCGCGGAAGGTCGGGAGACGCGACCACGATGGCGATGCAGCGCGCCCGCGACGTGGCCACGTTGAGGCGGTGGCCGCTGTAAAGGAAGTCCATCCCGCGCGGCGCCTCCTCGCCGCTCGACGCGGCCATGGAATAGATGGAGAGGGCGGCCTCCTGCCCCTGGAACTTGTCGACCGTGCCGACGCGGGCGTCCGGCGGAAGGAGGCGTTGAATGGCTCCCACCTGGGCGTTGTATGGCGCCACGATCACCATCTCCTCCCAGCCGAGGGGCCGCTCGATCCCGTCTGGCCCAACCCAGGTCGTCCCGGCGGCGATGATTGAGCGAGTCAGGTCGGCGATCACTACCGCCTCCTCGATCGATTCGTTGTCTCTGCCGTGATGCGTGACCGGGATCCACCGCGGCCCCGTGCCGCCTGCTGGGCCATCGGTTCGGATGACCTGCTGCCTGAGCTGCGGCTGGGCCTCAAGACGGCTGTCGTAGAACGTCTCAGATGTGTAGCGGCACAGGTTCGGATGCAGACGCCAGGTGCTTGCCAGAAAGAGGCCCTGCGTGGGATCAATCGTGGCCGCGCCGTTGAGGAGGTGGGCGAGCGCTGAGCGCTCCGCCCCCGGTGGGTGGCTTCCTTGCAGGACCTGGTCGAGCTGCTGCGGATCGCCAAGCAGGACAATCGAGGATGCGGAAGGTGAGGCTGCCACCACATTTGCGAGGGCCATCTGGCCCGCCTCGTCCACGAACAGGACATCGACGGCATCGACCATCTTGGGGGAAGCCCAGAGCCAGACCGTCCCTGCCACGAGGTTCGCCGCGCCACTCGCGAGGGCCGATGCTGCCTGCGCGGCATCCTTGGCCAGCGCGACACGGTCGTCGGGGTGCTTCTGATCCTTGTCCGCCCTCTGAAGGGCCTGAACCGCGACGCCTTCCTCTTCGGAAGCGCGGAGAACGACGCTGATGAAATTGCCGATGACCTTGTGGCTCTGCGCCGTGATCCCAACCCGCTTGCCAGCTGCCAGGAGCGACAGGATCATTCGAGCGCCGGTGTGGGTCTTGCCCGAACCCGGCGGCCCCTGCACTGGCAGCGTTGCGTGGTCCAGTTGCAAGGCGAGCCGCCGAGCGGCTTCAAGCTGGGTCTCAGACTCGTGTCGGAGATCCGGTCCGGCAATCAGATCGGCAAATGGACGCCTCCGCAGCAGCAGGTCGCGGGCTGCGCGAAACCTCCCACTACCGTCGATTCCGTGCTCCGCCACCGATTCGCCAATCTCGAACAGACTCGCGCGCAGCTGCGGGGTCTTGTAGACATCGAGTCCGACGAGATCGGCCGGGTGGGCGTCCGCGGCGAGCCGCTGGATGTCGACCGTGCGTCCCGCATGATCGATGGCCCGAACCGTCCCAATCAGCCACTCGCCTGGTTTCGCGGTGGGCTTCAATTGGGCCTTACCCGGGTCGTAGACAGAGTCGTGCGCTGAGACCTTGTATTCCTGGGCAGGGAATCGGTATCGCCAGACCTGCCGTCCCTTCGGATCGGGCTCAGAGAGTGCTTCCACGGGCTCGAGCCCGCCGATCGGGTCGGTCTCCTCGATCAGCTGGCCGGAGCTCAATGCAATCAGGCGGAAGAACTGCCACCAGGTCGCCTTGTCCTCGCGCCGGTGCCAGCTCAGCAGCTGGGCGAGGAGCCAGCGGGCCTGCTCCTCCGGCGATCGATCTGCCGGATCTGGCGGGATATCGGCTGCGAGGCGGGCTTCGAGCTGCGCGACTCGCTTCTCGGCCTCCGACTGGTCCTCCGGTGGCGCGCCATCGCGTGGGGCCGGCCGCGGTACCTCTTGACCAACGAGCCCCGCCAGCTCAGGCCGGCGAGCTTCCAGCCAGTCGCGGAGCTCGCGAGTGCTCACGACATCGTCGCGGTTGTAGCGCTCGATGCGGATGAGGTGGTCGGCCGTCGGGCGTTCCCCGTCGCCAAGCTCGAGCCACTGCTCGAAGGCAACGATGCTGGAACCCGCATCGCGAAGATCGACCTCGCGCGTGTAGGCGTACAGCGGCTCGAGCTTCTTCAGGCCATAGCTCTCCAGCGATGCGCGGAGCGCCTGGCGAACGATGCGATGCAGGTCGATCATCACGCCCCCACGCAACAGGCGATCCACCTCGTCCTCTCGTGTGGCGTGCTTCCCCATGAGGTGTTTCAGTGCACTCGGCTCGTAGGAGTGGAAGTGGTAGATGTGCGCCTCGGGGAAGCGTTCGAGCTGGCTCGTGAAGAGGTCCATGAGCTTCTCGAAAGCCGCCTTCTCGCCGGCGAAGGTGAACCCACCCTCGGCATCGGTCGACCAGATCGCGTGCCAGGCACCGTCGACGTCCATCACGCCGAAGAGGTACTCGAGGCCATCCTCGAAGGCGTAGGGATCGCCCTCGATATCGAAGAACAGGTCGCCGACCGATGGCAGAGGCAGGGAGGCCAGTCCGCGCTCGGGATCGATAGCATGCCCGTCGTCCGGCAGGAGCAGCTCGTACCTGATGCGGCCGTCACTTCGCCCTTCGAGCTGGATGCGCGCCTGTTCGCGCACCCGTTCCACTGTTCGTTCCGTCGAGCCTTCGAGACGAGGCACAAGCGGAAGCTCCAGCGTGCCGAGTCTTGCCAGGGTCGTCACGCCACGGTCGACGAGTGCCCGTCGCTGCTGCCTGCCGATGCCGGCCACGAGGCTGAGGTGGTCGTCGGCACGACGTCGGGCCTGGCATTCGACGGTCCACCGGCAGACATCGCAGTGCTCGACCGGCTCAGGGTAGGTGCCGGCTGGCGGATACGATGCGGCTGGAGCCGAGGGACCAATCGCCTCCTCGAAGCGCTGCTTCGCGGCGCGGTAGTAGGCCATGAAGTCATCGACGCGAAGGCGGACGGTCTCGTGAGCGCTGCCGCCGAGCGCCACGTGCAGCCATTCGGGCTGAACCCCCTGGATGGCGGTGAGCTGGTCCACGTAGCTGCAGATCTGCAGGACCGCCCCGGCCTTGACATGACGGGCCAGCTTGGTGTCGGCGACCTCGTAGTGGTACGTCCCAAAGATGCTGGGCCGGTCCGGCGACTCGCGCCGCAGAAGGAAGTCGGCGTGGCCCCGCCATCGTCCATTGAAGAATGCGGCCTGGTAGATCACCTCGGCACCCGAAGCCATTGCCTCAACCGTCGCGGCGGCAGCCAGGCGCAGGCCCTCAGCGCGATCGGACGAGTAGGCGTCCGGGGTGATCGCGACCACCGACCGTCCATCGGCTGCAAGCTCGGCGAGATATCGCTGCTCGTGTTCAAACCCGCGCTTGCGCAGGACGTCGAGCTCGGGGTCCGGGAGATGGGGCCGCTCTGCCAGGCCGGCCAGGACCGCACGTTCGAGTTGGGTGAGATGCTCGCAAGCGAGGAAGCCGACGAGGTCACTCGCGGAGTAGACCGGGCTGCCGTCTATCAGCTGCATTCCACCCGAAGCCTAGCCACATCCCCGACAGGTCGAGTGTCGCGCGCGGTCCTACGCGGGCAGGGGCTCGCTGCGGATGATGCTGAGCGCCCAGCCACAGTCGGAGGTGACCCGCAGGAAGATGTCCCCCACGAGCTCTGGATGGCCGGCGAACCAGTCGCCGTAGAGGTTGCCGGGCGCGGGAGTCGTGCCCAGCGTGGCCCGGAGTGCCGGCACGGCCTCGCCGCTGCCGGGCACCAGGTCGGCCGAGAAGGAGCAGCCCGCGGCGGTCGGGAGAGCGGCAGCGACGTAGGTCAACGTGTAGTTCGCGTCCTGCAGGTGGACCGGACCGAACTCGCCGTTTCCCTCGTGTGCGAATCCGGCGACGATCGGGTTGAAGGGGAGGTCGAAGGTCGCCGGAGCGAGATACGGATTCGGCACGAAGCCGGCCGCGACCCACCCCTCGGTGAAGGTCGGCTCCGCTGCGTCGGCGTCGCGGACGAGGTACCAGCCGTGGCTGTCGAAGCGAACCGGCCCGAGCACGACCACCAGGTCGCTGCCGAGTGGCAGGAGCGTGAGCACGCCCTGGCTCAGTCCGGGCCCTGAGCGGACTCGAAGCCCCGAGGCGGCGGTGGTCACCTTCGTGCCGGCCGTGTAGGTCGGGATGGCATCCGGTCCTGGGGTCGGGACGGCTGTGGCCGTGGCAGGCGGCGCGGAGGTGGCGGGCAGGCTGCTGGCCGCCTGAGAGGCGCCGCCGCTCGACGAAGGCGACGGACCTGGCGATCCGAACAGGCAGCCACCCAGGACGAACGTCGAGAGGGCCAGCGCGAGCGGGCCGGAGCGTCGCATGCGCGCAGCCTAACGCAACGGTACGATGGCCGATATGACCAGCAAGATCACCAAGACCGACGCCGATTGGGCCCGCGAGCTCACCCCCGAGCAGTTCCACGTCCTCCGCGAGAAGGGGACCGAGCGCGCCTTCACGGGGGCCTACTGGGATGAGCATCGGCCCGGCGTCTACCGATGTGCCGGCTGCGGCGCGGACCTCTTCACCTCGGACACCAAGTTCGAGTCGGGCACGGGCTGGCCGAGCTTCTATGCCCCGGCCGATCCCAGCGCCGTGGAGACCGAGAGCGACCGCTCATTCTTCATGGTCCGCAACGAGGTGCACTGCGCCACCTGCGGCGGCCACCTCGGCCACATCTTCGACGACGGACCGAATCCGACCGGCCTTCGCTACTGCATCAACTCGGCCGCCCTCAAGCTCGAGCCGACGGATGTCCAGCCGATGACCGAGGTCTAGGGAGCGCCGGCCACCTTGTCGGTCACGTCGATGAAGTCGTAGATGTGCGACTGGTCGGGCCAGATGTAGTTCCGGTCCGGCAGAAGGTCGAGGTCGAGGCCGAACTCCGCGTTGAAGAGGGCGCGGAATTCGTTGACGAGTGAGATGCTGCTGTAGAAGCCGGCCTTCTCCGGATCCTGATCGGGGAGGTAGACGGCGTTCAGGATTCCGAACTTCTGCTTCAACACATCGGGCGTCGCAGTCGTCCAATCGAAGCCGCGCTCGTCGTGGCGGTATCCGTTGGGCCACGGGCCCTCGTCGGCCGCCACGATGATGATCGGGCGCTCATCGGCGGGGACGTCGAGGATCTGATCCATCCAGGCCAGCACCTGCGTGTTCGTGTACTTCAGCTGCTCGATGTACTGCTGCTCATGCGTCAGGTTCCGCCCTTCTTCAGCAGTGATGAAGCTGCCGTCGGGATGGAAGACGTATGGCTCATGGTCGAGGGCGACCTGGGCGTGGATGAACTTCGGTCCGGGGAGGGTCGAGGCGCGCTCCAATGAGCGAAGCTCGTACAGCGTCTGGTTGTATCGGTTCCGTCGCCAGTCGTAAGGCGCCTCCGGACCGAGGTCCTCGAAAGCGCGGAGGATCGTTGCCCGCTGCAGCACGCTCAGGAACTCCGAGGTCAGCTTGTCATACACGTAGTTGATCTCGGCCAGTGGGTGCTTGCCCATCGGGCTCCAGAAGGTCCCGGCATAGATGAAGCGGTAGCCGAGGGAATCGAGGAACTTGTGGACCTCGAATTCGGAGCGCAGGCCGCGGTAGATCGGGCCCCAGTCGTCGTCCGCCTTCGCCTGATCACGAAGGGCCGGCCCGTCCAGGTATTCGAGATTCCGCGCCGACTCGATCGACGGCGCGGTCTTGAGGTAGTTGGACGTCGAATCAGCGGCAATGTAGAAGCCTCGATCGCGCAGGGCGTCGAGGAACGGCGAGTTGTCGTAGTGGAAGTCATCGAGGAGGACGCGCTGCGATCCGTACTCCTCGAGGATGATCCAGTAGACGTCACGCAGCTTGGCCGGCCCGGCGCTCTCGCCACTGGCGGTCACGCCGGAGCCGGTGTTGGCGGCCGTGGGACGGACGTTGAAGACGAAGGCGCCAATGATCACGACGTTGAACAGAAGTGCCAGCGCGGTGATCACGTTCAGCGGCAGGGTCATGCGATCGGCCACCGCGTGGAAGCGCCAGATGAACGAGAGGCCGATGACGGCGATCAGGAGCCATGCGCCGAGCAGGACCCACTGTCCAAGGAGCATCGATCCCAGCCAGTCCCAGGCCATCCCATAGGTGAAGAAGAGGACGACGAGCAGCGTGCTGGCCAGGGCTGCGGCCGCCCATGCGCGAGTCAGCGTGCCGACGACCGCCATTACCGCCACGGCGACGCCGATGCAGATCGCCAGTGGGACGAAGATCTCCGCGGGGGCAATCGCCTCCTGGACGTTCTGGGCGTACAGGTAGATGACGGGGTACGCCGCAGCGAGCACCGGGTAGAGGGGAATGCCCGGCAGGCGGCGCAGCCAGGTCATGGATTTCATGCGCGCGGATTCTCGCATGACGCGTCGTTGACCGTGGCGTGGCGATCAACGATGCTGCGGCGATGGCCGTCCCCACCTCCGACCTGCTCCTCCCCGACGGACGGTCGCTCGATGTCTACCTCGCCGGCCCCGAGGATGGCACGCCGCTCCTCTTCCATGTCGGAACGCCGTGTGCCGGCCTGCCGTTCGCCCCGCTCGTCGAGACGCTCGCGCAGCGCGGCCTTCGCTACGTCAGCTTCTCACGTCCCGGCTACGGCTCATCGACGCGGAGGAAGGGTCGCGACGTCGTTGACGTGACCGACGACTCGGCGGCTGTCCTGGATTCGATTGGCGCCGAACGCTGCTTCGTCATCGGCTGGTCCGGCGGGGGACCTCACGCTCTCGCCTGCGCAGCACGGATGCCGGAACGAGTGATCGCGGCCGCGACGATTGGCGGGGTGGCGCCGAACCCCGCGGAGGGGCTCGACTGGGTGGCGGGGATGGGCGCCGAGAACCTCGAGGAGTTCGGCGCTGCATTGGCCGGTTCCGATGAGCTGATCGCCTTCCTGGAGCCGGCAGCCGCCGTGCTGCGGGACGTCACGGCCGATGGGGTCGCAGACGCATTTGGCGACCTGATCGACGACGTCGACCGTGGCGCGCTGACCGGCGCATTCGCCAGCTGGTCGGCCGACGTATTCCACGAGGCGGTGCGCTTGGGCTACTGGGGCTGGTTCGATGACGACATGGCGTTCATGCGACCGTGGGGATTCGCCCTCGACGCGATCCAGATGCCTGTCTTCATCTGGCAGGGAGCCCACGATCGGATGGTGCCGTTCGCCCATGGAGAGTGGCTCGCGGCCCACATTCCCGGCGCCCGGCCACGACTCTTCGCCGAGCACGGGCACCTTTCGCTGGCGGTCGACTCGTTACCACGGATCGTCGACGAGCTGATGGCGGAGGGCCGATGAAACGACGGGCTTGGGTTGTGTCGGTCCTCGGCCTGCTTGTTGCCTGCGCGGTTGCCGTGCCGGCGACCGCAGCTCCGGACACAAGTCTCACGACGCCGACGGTGACCCCACTGACGGGGACGACATCGACCGTGTTCTTGTTCAGCGTGCATTTCATCGGCAGCGCGTCGGACGAAGCAGTCAGCGTCAGCGCGTCCGTGGCAGGGAGCTCACTGGCGCTCACGCGCATTAGCGGCAAGCCAGCGAACGGGACCTGGCAGGGATCAAGAACCTTGTCACCAGGCAGTTGGCTCGTCACCTTCCACTCAGCTACCACGGGTCTCACGAATCCATCGGTTGTCGGCCCAACGGTCGTGGTCACCGTGCCCACGCCCACACCGCCGCCGACCGCCACCCCGAGACCCACCGCTACCCCCAGGCCGACGCCGCGGCCAACCCCGCGCCCCACACCCGGCGGAACGTCCACGCCTGCCCCGGGGTCCACCGCTACGCCGGTTGCCCTGCCGACGCCGTTCGGGACCACGGTCACCGACCCGAGCGGCTCCCCGCCGCAGTCCGGGACCGAATCCGCGCACTCGAGCGGATCCGGCAGCCCGTCGGCGTCGCCGGCC
>DATJIJ010000124.1:0-3145 GCA_035493355.1 Candidatus Methylomirabilota bacterium | reverse complement strand
GCCAATTGCCACCCGTTCTACACCGGCACCCAGAACATCGTGGACACCGCCGGGCAGGTCGAGCGGTTCCAGCGACGCATGGAGCGCTCGCAGCGCGATTCGTAGCGTGCGCCGCCACCTGACAGGGTGGCGGGCGCGCCTGGCGCCACACCTCCTCTTCCTCGTCCCCGAGCTGCTGGCCGCAGCCGGCCCGTTCGTGATCACCTCGATCACGCGCGCCGGCGAGCGGCCTCGCTTTCGCATGCCCGACTTCTTCTACGGCGGGCAGGCGCTGATCGAAGGGGTGATGATGCGCGGCCGAACGACGGTCGCGATGAGCGTCCGGCCGCCGTCCGGTGAGATTCGCACCTACAGCGAGCCACTCCCCGGGGCGATGGCACGCGGCCGATGGGTCAAGGTCCCATTCGCCCGTGGCGTCCTCGTCCTCTACGAGGCGCTGGTCATCGGGACCCGGATGCTGATGCGCTCGGCAGCCATCGCCGCCGAGGGCGAGGACATCCAGATCGGCAAGGGGACGATGGCGGTCACGATGGTGATCTCGATCGGTTTCGCGGTCGGGCTCTTCTTCGTCCTGCCGCTCTTCCTCTCGACTTTCGCGCAGCGCGCCACGACCAGCGACGTGCTGGCCAACCTGGCCGAGGGCGGGATTCGCCTCGCGGTCTTCATCGCGTACATCTGGCTCATCGGGCGGATGGCGGACGTCCGCCGCGTCTTCGCGTACCACGGTGCGGAGCACAAGGCCATCAGCGCCCACGAGGCCGATCGGCCCCTGACGCCCGACGAGGTCGATCGGTTCAGCACCGCCCACACCCGGTGCGGGACGACCTTCCTCCTGATCGTGGTGGTGATCAGCATCCTCTTCTTCGGCCTCATCCCGCGGGCCGGGGTGCCGCTGCCCCTCCTCTTCCTGTCGCGGATCGTGCTGGTGCCGGTGATCGCCGCGTTCGCCTACGAGCTCGTGCGCTTTGGGGCCAGCCACTACGGCAGCCCCGTGGTGCGGGCGATCTATGCCCCCGGGCTCTGGCTGCAGGCGCTCACCACGCGGCCGCCGGACCACAGCATGCTGGAGGTGAGCATCGCCTCCCTGGAGTCGTGCCTGGCATCGGATCGAGCGGCAGCGCCTCCGACGAACCGATGATCGATCGCCTCCGGCAGATCGAGGCGAGCTACGACGCCGTGGTCGCGGAGATGTCCACCCAGGAAGCCGCGAACGACCCGGCGCGCCTCCAGGCTCTCGGGCGAGAGCTGGCGCGCCTCCAGCCGATCGTCGAGGCGATCCGCAGCTGGTCCGTCATCCGAGACGAGCTCGAGTCGACCCGAGCGATGGCGCACGACCCCGACGAGGAGGTGCGCGCCATGGCTCGCGAGGAGCTCACCTCGCTGGAGGCCCGCGAGGCGACGGTCGACGCCGAGCTGCGACGGCTCCTCGTCCCCAGCGACCCCAACGACGACCGCGATGTGATCCTGGAGGTGCGCGCGGGGACGGGCGGCGACGAGGCGGCCCTCTTTGCCGGCGACCTGTACCGCATGTACGCGCGCTATGCCGAGCGGCGCCGATGGAAGTTCGACCTCATCTCGGTCAGCGAGGGCGCCGGCGGTGGGGTGAAGGAGGCGATCGCCGAGATCACCGGGCAGGGAGCCTTTTCCCGGCTGAAGTTCGAGAGCGGGGTGCACCGGGTGCAGCGCGTCCCGACCACCGAGGCGTCCGGGCGGATCCACACCTCGACGGCGACGGTGAGCGTCCTCCCCGAGGCCGATGAGGTGGAGATCCAGATCCCCGACAAGGACCTGCGCATCGACGTGTACCGGTCGAGCGGGCCGGGCGGGCAGAGCGTCAACACCACCGACAGCGCCGTCCGCATCACCCACCTGCCGACCGGCATGATGGTGGCGATCCAGGACGAGAAGAGCCAGCACAAGAACAAGGCGAAGGCGCTCTCCGTCCTTCGCGCGCGGCTGCTGGAGCTGGAGCAGGCGAAACAGGCGGAGGAGCGCGGCGACCAGCGCCGATCCCAGGTGGGGAGCGGGGAGCGCGCGGAGAAGATCCGTACCTACAACTTCCCGGATGACCGGGTCACCGATCACCGGGTGGCCGTCACCGTCCACAACCTGCCCGGCCTGCTCGAGGGGGATCTCGACCGCCTGATCGAACCCCTAGCCGCGGCCGACCAGGCCGCGCGACTCGCCCAGCTGGGAACCGATGACGCCGCCTGAGGCGCTCGCCGGGACGTTCCTCCCGCCGGCCACGGCGGGACGGCTAGTTGTCGATGCCGCGGCCGCCTTGCGGGCCGCGGGGATCCCCTCGCCTCGGCTCGACGCGGAGCTGCTGGTCGGTCACGCCTTCGGACGCGATCGTGCCTGGCTGCACGCCCATCCCGAGGCGGAGCTCGGAACAGCGGAGGCTACGGCGCTCGCGGGGTGGGTCGAGCGGCGCGCGTCGGGCGAGCCGATCGCGTACATCCGCGGCTTCAAGGAGTGGCTCTCGCTGCGGATCTCGACGGATCCCCGCGCGCTGATTCCTCGTCCCGAGACGGAGCTGCTGGCCGAGGCCGCCATCGACGAGATCGCGTCCCGCCTTGTCCGGGACGGGGCCACCGTGCAGGCCTGGGAGGTGGCGACCGGGAGCGGCGCCGTGGCCCTGGCCATTGCACTCCGCTTCCGAACGGCAATCGCCCTCAGCCGGCTGCGGCTCGCCGCCAGCGATATTTCGTCGGACGCGCTGGAGCTGGCCGCGGAGAACCTTGCCTGGCACGGCGTCGGTGGCATGGTGTCTCTCGCCTGCGGCGACCTCCTCGAGCCTGCGGCGCTGCCCGGCGGCCGGGCCGATCTCCTGATCGCGAACCTGCCGTATCTCACCAGCGCGGAGGTGGCCGCCGGGACCGGATCCCTGGCCTGGGAGCCGGCCCGCGCCCTCGACGGCGGCGCCGACGGCCTCGACCTTCTGCGGCGATTCGTGCAAGGTCTACCGGAGGCGCTCGCCCCCGACGCGGTGGCGCTCCTGGAGGTGGGGCAGGGGCAGGCGGAGGCTGTCCGGGGCCTGGTCGACGCGCTGCCTGCGCGCACTTCGGTGACGACGCTGCCCGACCTGGCGGGGATCGCGCGCGTCGCGCGCGTCGCGCTCCACTGATCGATGGCCGACAAGCTC
>DATJIJ010000123.1:0-24511 GCA_035493355.1 Candidatus Methylomirabilota bacterium | reverse complement strand
CGGAGCTCCTTCAGGAGGCCGATGATGAGCTGCTCGGTCGTCTGGTCCACGCCGGTCATCGGCTCATCCAGCAGGAGGACCGATGCCTCCTGCACCAGGGCGCGTGCGAGGAAGACGCGCTGCTGCTGGCCGCCCGACAATGCGCCGATCTGCGCCGATGCGAAGTCCGCCATCGCGACGCGCTCGAGCGCCTCGCGCACCGCCGCGGCGTCGCCCGCTCCCGGGAGGCGCAGCCAGCCGACGCGCGGGTAGCGGCCCATCATCACCACCTGCTCCGCGCTCACCGGGAAGCTCCAGTCGACGGCCTCGCGCTGAGGCACGTAGGCGAGCCGATCGCGCTGCTCTGAGACCGGGCGACCATCGAGCAGGACCGTGCCGGTGGTGAGTGGTGCCAGGCCGAGGATCGACTTGAGCAGCGTGCTCTTGCCCGAGCCGTTCGGCCCGATCACCCCGACCAGCGTCCCGGGCGGAATGGCGAGGTCGACGTCGTCCAGGACGATGCCCGCGCCATATCCGGCGCTCACGCCCTCGAGGACCAGCCCTTCGGTTTCTGCCGCACTCACGCCGGACATGATACTCAGTCTCGCCTGTGCTAGCCTCTGCCGCATGGATCGAATCACCCTCGCGGCCGCGGATCGGCTGACCGCGGCAGGGGAGCGCGTCACGCGCCAGCGCCTCCTCGTCGCCAACGCGCTGGCCGCCGCGGGTCGGCAGCTGACGGCGGACCAGCTCTACCGCAGCCTGCGCCGGCGCGAGCCGGCGATCGGCCGAGCCACCGTCTTTCGCACGCTCGAGACCCTGGTTGACGCGGGCGTGGCACGACGACTCGAGCTCGAGGGACACGTCTACGCCTACGTCGCGTGCCTGCCGGCCCACCACCACCACATCGCGTGCACGAGCTGCGGCCGGGTCGAGGAGATCGATGAGGCCTATGTCACGCCCATCGCCCGCCGCCTGGCGCGGGAGATGGGCTTCGAGATCGACGATGCGCGGCTCGACTTCTACGGTCGCTGCGCGACCTGCCGCGCCCAAGACGCGGCGTCCGCCTGAGCCCGATGAGATGGGTGCCGGCGGCCGCCGCGCTCGCCGTGCTTCTGGCGGCCTGCGGAAATGGGATCCCGACCGCCAGTGACGGTCGCCTCCGGGTAGTCGCGACCACCACCCAGGTTGGCGAGGCGGCCCGAGGGGTGGGCGGTGACGACATTGCTCTCACCGTCCTGCTGAAGCCCGGCGCGGAGGCTCACGACTTCGAGATCACGACGACCGCGGCGGCCGCGATCGAGCGGAGCGACCTGATCCTCGAGAGCGGGGCCGGGCTCGAGGTGTGGCTGGAGGGAGCGCTCGCGACGATCGGTGGCCGGGACCGGCTGCGGGACATGAGCCAGGGAGTGGATCTGCGAGACGCGGCCGATGCCGACGACGCCGGCGAGGTCGATCCGCACTACTGGCTGACGGCTCCGAATGCGAGCCGGATGATCGAGAACGTGCGTGCCGCGCTGACCGAGGCGCGGCCGGACCTGGCGGGGGCGTTCGCGGACCGTGCCGCCGCCTACCTTGCGCGCCTGGAAATGGCCGATGTCGAGATCAGGCGCCTGATGGCGGAGATCCCGGAGCAGCGTCGGGGCATCGTCACCAACCACGACGCGCTGGGCTACTTCCTCGCCGAATACGGGCTGCGCTTCGTGGGCTCGGTCTTCCCGAGCCTGGATGTATCCGCCGAGCCCAATCCGGCCCAGCTGGCCGCGCTCGCCGACACCATCCGCGGCGAGGGCGTGGTCGCGATCTTCAGCGAATCGGCGGTGAGCCCAAAGCTGGCGAAGGCGATCGCGGATGAAACTGGCGCACGAGTCGTGGACGAGCCGCTGTACACCGATTCACTGGGGCTGCCTGGATCGGGCGCCGATACCCTCGACGGGATGCTGCTCCATGACGCGCAGGTGATCCACGACGCCCTCGTGGCGGACTAGCGCCTAGGGCTCCTCGCCCTTTGGCTCGGCAGCATCTGGCTCCACAGCGTCCGGCGCCGGCGTATCGGCTTCGACGGAAGCTGGCTCGGACGGAGCCGGCTCAGGTTCGCGAACGCCCATCTCGCGAGCGCGCAGCTCCGCCAGCAGGGCATCGCGACGAGCGTCCGCCTGCTCGCGCGCAATGGCCTCGTCCCGCTCCTGCTCTCGCTTGCGCTTCATCTCCGGGCGAGTCTACGCCCGGGGCGCGCTCTCAGTAGCCGGGCGCCTTGTACGGCGTCTTGGAGGGCGCCGCCGTCTCGCTCTCCGACGCCTGCGCCCCGCTACTCGCCGATGCCTCGCCGACCTGGGCGACGGACCACACCCCGCCCACGCCATCGCCCTTCGCGTCGCCCGGGGCCGCGTCGCTGGCGTAGTAGTAGAGCGGCTGGCCGTTGTGGGTCACCTGCTTGGTGCCGTCGTGGCGGGTGGTGGTGCCGAACGTTCCGCTGACTCCGTCGCCGGGCTCAACAGCTGAGCCCTCCCCCAGGAGCGGCGGCCAGGCATCGGCGCAACCGCCGTTGCAGTTGCTCACGCTATCGGTGTCGTTGGCGTAGGTGTAGAGCGTTTTGCCGTTCGGCCCGGCCAGCGCGTCACCGGCGCTGGTATGCGAGACGGTGAGCGTGATGCTGCCGGTGCTCGGCGGGGCGCTGCCCGCGCCGGTCTGAGGGGTGCACGCGACCAGCAGCAGCGCGCCGGCGGCAAGGGTTGAGACGAGACGCATCGGTTTTTCTCCTGGGGCAGATCAGCTGGCGGGCAAAGGGCCCTTACCCACATTACGTCCGACGTTACACATGAAAGTCCCAACTCAGAGGGGCCGGAGGTCACCCCTTCTCGGTCCGCGCGGCACTCATGCCGGACGGGTGCAACCACCACGATTCGGGGCGATGAGCCGAGCCATTGCCACGCCCGCGTTTCCCGGGATCCCCGCGATCATCGACGGATCCGAGGCGGTTGCGCACGTCGAGACGCGCATCAGCGAGGGCTGCTGCGCCTATCCGATCACCCCTTCGACCACCATGGCCGCGCTCTTCCAGGCAGGAGTGGCAGACGGACGAACGAACCTGTGGGGGACGCCGCTGCGCTTCCTCGAGCCGGAATCCGAGCACTCGTCCGCAACGGCCGCGGAGGGGTTTGCCCTTGCCGGCGGGCGAGTCACCAACTTCACGTCGGGCCAGGGCCTCATCCTCATGAAGGAGGTCCTGTATGCCATCAGTGGCAAGCGCCTCCCCGCGGTCTTCCACGTCGGCGCCCGGGCTCTCACCAGTCAGGCGCTCAACATCCATGCCGGCCACGACGACGTCATGGGTGTGGCGGACTGCGGCTGGGGGATCGTCTTCGCCCGCAACGCCCAGGAGGCAGCGGACCTGGCGGCCATCGCCCGCCGATCGGCCGAGGAGAGCGAGACCCCAATCCTCGTCTGCCAGGACGGGTTCCTGACTACGCACACGCTGGAGAACACATTGCTGCCCGAGGACGAGCTGCTGAAGACGTTCGTCGGCGATCCGCGCGAGCGGCTCCTCGACCTCTTCGATCCCGCCCAGGCGCTGATGACCGGTGTCGTCGCCAACCAGGACAGCTACATGAAGGGCCGCGTGGCGCAGCGCGCCTTTGTCGAGCGCCAAGCCGTGGCGCTGAACACCGCCTTCGCCGAGTGGGGGGAGCTGACCGGACGCCACTACGCGCCGGTGCAGGCCTACCGCTGCGAGGATGCGGAGGAGGTGCTGGTCGCGATGGGGACCATCGCCGAAACCGCGATCACGGTGGTTGACCACCTTCGCCGCCAGGGCCGGCGGGTCGGCTGCGTCGCCGTGACCGTGTTCCGCCCGTTCCCAGCCGAAGAGCTGAGCCGGGCCGTCCGCAACGCCTTCACGGTGGGGGTCGTCGAGCGCACCGATGAGCCCGCTGCGGTTGACAATCCATTGGCCCGTGAGTTGAAGGCGGCGCTGGCCGACCGCGCGGTCGATGGCGCGCCCCTGCCGCGCGTGGTCTCTGCGTCGGCCGGACTTGGCTCGCGCGACGTCTCGGTCGGAGACCTTGCGGCCGTCTACGAGTGGCTGGCGGACGCCGAGGCGGTTCGTCGGCGTCGCCGCGTCGTGCTGGGCGTGTCGCATCCCGATGCACTCAACTCCGTGCCGCTGCAGCTGCGGCCGAAAGGGGCATACAGCCTGCGCGGACATTCCGTCGGCGGGTTCGGATCGGTCAGCTCCAACCGCCTCATCGCCAGCGTGGTGGCGGATCTCTTCGGCCGCTACGTGCAGGCGTATCCCCGCTACGGCTCGGAGAAGAAGGGGCTGCCAACCACCTATTTCCTCACGATCGCCGACGAGCCGATCCGCCAGCATGCCGAACTCCAGGAAGTCGACTTCGTGCCGGTGCAGGACAGCGCCGTCTTCCGCTACGGCGCGCCGCTGCACGGCCTCGTGGACGGCGGCACGCTCTTCCTGCAGACCGCCCTGACCGATCCGGACGAGATCTGGACCTCGCTCCCCGCGGCGGCCCGCGCGGAGATCATCGCCCGGTCCATCCGTCTGGCGGCCCTTGATACGGCGAAGCTGGCCCGCGCTCGCTCGCCTCGTGCCGATCTCGAAGTACGAATGCAGGGAGTCGCGCTGGTCGGCGTCTTCCTTCGGCTCACCCCCTTCGCAGCGCGCGCGGGCCTCGACCGCGGTGCACTTCTCGAAGCCATTCGGCCAGGCCTGATGCGTTCATTCGGGAAGCGCGGGTCGAAGGTCGTGGACGCCAACCTTGCCGTCATCGCCGATGCGTACGACGGAGTCATCGACGTCACCGCAGCGCTCGGATCGGTCCATCACGCGATCCAGTCGCTGACCGTGGCTCCACCATTGGTCTTCGAGGAGGCGCTTCCGTGATCACGCATACCACAGGCCCCACCGTGGGAGAGCTGATGAGCATCGAACCGGTCACGATCGCGGTCGACGAGTCGGTCACCAGCGCGGAGCGACTCATGAGCAGTCGCGGCATCACCGGGCTGCCGGTCGTCGATCGAGTCGGCCGTCTCCAGGGAGTGCTCAGCCAGACCGATATCGTGCGGGCGCTTGCCTCCGGCCAGCCGGTCGCTAACTGGCCGCGGCTCGCGGTCCGTCACCTGATGACCTCGCCGGCCCTGACGATCCGCCTCGACGAATCGCTCCTGACCGCAGCCCGGCTGATGGAGCAGCACCATGTGCATCGGCTCGTCGTGGTCGCCCCGGATGGCGAGCATCCTGTCGGGGTCATCTCCACCACCGACCTCGTCCGGGCCCTGGCCGACCTGCTGGAGCAGACCGATGACCGTTGAGCCCAAGGAGGTCGCCGAGACGCGACTGGCGGCTGCGCAGCCGCTCTTCGACGTGCAGGCGTACGTCGACGACTTCAACCGCGGCATCGTGCCGGCCTACGGCCGCGGCACCGCCGATGCGAGCCTCCCCGCCGATGCCGGCGTGGCGCGCAGCATCATCCCGCCCGGCACAGCGGCGGTTCGTGATTTCAGCCACCTGGCGCCACAGATCCCGGAGCTCGTCGCTGATCGCTGCGTCGGCTGCATGACCTGCGTCAACGCCTGCCCTGACAGCGCGATCCTGGGGGTCGCGCTGCCCACCAGCCAGATCGACACGCTCGTCAGCGGCTTCGCGGCAACGCAGCCACAGCGGGACCTCGCCGAGACCACGGCGCACCGCCATTTTGTGCGGACCACCAAGTACGCCGACCTTCCCGTGAAGAAGGGGCTCGAGCCGGCCCAGTTCGGGATCTTCGTCGACCCCGTCCACTGCAAGGGATGCGCCGAATGCGTCGAGGTCTGCCATGCCCTCGGCTATGACGCCCTGCACATGACCGATAAGGTAGCCCTGGAGTCGACCGGCGAGTCGACCCTCGACCGATACGCCCGCGACATCGCCTTCTTCCGCTCACTGCCGCCGACCCCGATCGACTACCGCTCCGACAAGGCCCTCGCCGACCTGATGCTCGGCGAACACGCTATCGGCTATGTGGGCGGAGCGGGCAGCTGCGCCGGATGCGGCGAAGCGACGGCCATCCGCATGCTCGTGGCGGCGACGCGGCAGCTGCACGGGCCGGAGTCGATGGGGATCGTGGCCGCCACCGGCTGCAACACCGTCTATGGCAGCACTTACCCGTACAACCCGTATCTCGTGCCATGGACCAATTCTCTCTTCGAGAACGCGCCCGCCGATGCGATGGGCATCCGCGCCCGCTGGGACCAGGCCGGTCATGCCGACCGCAAGCTGTGGGTGATCGGCGGCGACGGTGCCATGTACGACATCGGCTTCCAGTCGCTCTCGCGGATGGTCGCATCGGGCGCGGACATCAAGGTCCTCGTCCTCGACACGCAGGTCTACTCGAATACCGGCGGACAGGCATCGACCGCGACCTTCGGCGGTCAGGTGACGAAGCTATCGGCCTTCGGCAAGGAGCTCCACGGGCGCCCGGAGCGCCGAAAGGAGCTTGGGCGGATCCTGGTGGGGCACGGCGATGTGTACGTGGCCCAGACGACGCCTGCGCATATCAACCATTTCTATCGGGCCATCATCGAGGCGAACGAGTACCCCGGTCCGGCGGTGGTGATCGCCTACACCCCGTGCCAGCCGGAGCACGGCATCGCCGACGACGCGTCCACGGCACAGGCCAAGCTTGCCGTCACGTCCAGGGCCTTCCCGCTCTTCGTGTACGACCCGCGGAGGGGGCCCACGATCGCAGAGCGGCTGAGCCTGCAGGGCAATCCAGCCCCGCGGGAGGATTGGTACACCTCCCAGGACGGGAGTGTGCTCGACTTCATGGCCTTTGCCCGAACGGAAGGGAGATTCGCTCCCCACTTCTCGGCCGACGGCATCCCCACCGCGGAGATCAGCGCCACCCAGGACGACCGGCTGGGCAACTGGCGGACATTGCGCGAGATGGCCGGCTCCGGCTGAACCCATCGGGGCGGTACTTTCCCGTCATCGACATGGCACCTGCTGAGGGTAGGCTCGACGCATGCCATTTGAGAACGGCTGGATCTGCCGCGAATGCTGGTCTGCGAATCGGGAGCAGGACGACCGCTGCTATCGGTGTAAGTCGGTCCCGAAGCGCAACAAGGGCCCCGGGGCCATTACATTCTCGACCCCCGACGGCGTCCCGATCGAGGAGCGCAAGAAGGTCTCGAGCCTGACCGGCCCTCGCGTCGAGCAGGCACCGGCGCCGACTCCCGCCGCCGCTGTCATCCCGCGCACGCCATTCCTCGAGCAGATCGGTGTATTGGCGATCGTCGCCTGGGCCCGCACCGGGTTCGGAGCGATCGCGGCAGCCGTTGCCAGCGTCATGTCGTTCGGCAGGGCCGTCGGCAAGGCCCCCGGTACCGGCGCTCGGCTCGTTTCGAGCGGGGTGCGCGGAGCCAGGAATGAGGCCAGCTCGCGCACGAAGAGCGTTCTTGCGCATCGGCGCGCCTGGCTGAGTGCTGCGTGGGTCGTCTCGGCCCTCAGCTGCGCCCTGCTCTTCTCCGCCGCCCTCCATGCGCCGTTCGCTGCGAGCCTGCTGGTGGTGCTCAGTATTGCCATCTTCAGCGGCCTGACCGCCGCCATCACCTCGAACGTGTCGGACCGTCAGGCTCGAGCGATGAGGGAGCGGTCGACCGACGCGCAGCACGCCGCCGAGCGTACCCACGTCTTCGTGCCGGCACCGGAATCCCCGGTGAACGCCGCCGACACCCTGGTGAGGCGCACCGTCCCTTAGGCTCGTTCGGCCAGCACGCTTCTCATCGGGCGGTGCCGAAGGTCCCCTCGGAAAGGGCGACACGGCACTGATGCGCAGATGCGCATGGGTCGCACCCTCGACGCATGGACTCGATCTACGAGCTTCAGGCCGAAATTCTCAAGACCCTCGCCAACCCGAGGCGCCTCGAGATGGCGCACCTCCTCGCTGACGAACCGATGACGGTCGGCCGCCTCGCCGAGCGGATGGCGGTGGCGCAGCCCAATGTCTCGCAGCACCTGGCGGTGATGCGCGCCGCTGGTGTGGTGCTCGCGGAACGCGACGGCCGGGAAGTTCGATATGGCCTCTCCGACCCGGACATCATCGCCGCCTGCCGTCTGATGCGCGCGGCCCTCCAACGACGCTTGGCCCGGCTCGCCGAACTCTCGGCACGGCCCGCCGGCGTGCCCAGTCCGGCCATCGCCGGGCACAGGTAGGAACCGATGGACCAGACCCTCTCCCTCGTCATGTTCTCCGGGACCGACGACAAGCTCAACGCTGCCGCGGTGCTCACCGCCGGTGCGGCCGCCATCGGACGGCCGGTGCACCTCTTCCTGCAGTACTGGGCCCTCGACGCGTTCCGCGGCGACCGCATCACTGACGATCACGGGCTCGCACCCGAGGCTGGTGCCGAGGGCCTGCGAGCCACGACTGCCCTGCGTGCTGCAGGACAGGCGCCCTGGCACGAGACGTTACGGCAGGCCAAGGAGCTCGGCGGCGTCGAGATCCAGGCCTGCAGCCTGTCGATGGATCTCCTGCACATCACTGAGGCCGATCTCGACCCACTGGTCGACGGGGTGGAGGGCGTCACGGCCTTCTGGCTCGCCGCCGGCGACGGCCAGGTCGTCTTCATCTAGGCATGAAGGGAAGCAAACGATGACGCTCATCACCGCCACGAAGACCGTCGACGCCCGTGGCCTCTCCTGCCCGCTGCCGATCGTGAAGACGGCGCTGGCGATCAAGGAGCTGGCATCGGGCGACCTCGTCGAGGTCCTCGCCACCGATCCCGGATCAACCAAGGACTTCGCCGCCTGGTCGAAGACCACGGGCCACACGCTGGTCGAGTCATCGGTCGACGGCAATGTCTTCCGCTACGTGCTGCGCAAGAAGTGAGGCGCCGAGATGACTGCAACGCTTACCCGCCCCGCCCTGCCGACCGCCCTGGTCGAGGGGCTGGATGACCCGATCACCGAAGGGGAGGTCAAGACCAAGGAGCTCGTGATCGTCGCCGAGAGCGGCGACCTGGAGCGCACCTGGGCCACCACCATCCTGGCCAGCACCGCCGCGGCCGGCGAGATGAAGGTCTCGATCTTCTTCACCTTCTGGGGCCTCTTCGCGCTGGTGCGCCCCGAGGTCCGGATCACCGGCACCAACTGGATGCAGAGGATGCTGGCGATGATGAATCGGCCCGGCATCGATCACGCCAAGCTCAGCAAGCTGAACTTCGTGGGGATGGGTCCATGGATGATGAAGAAGCTCGCCAAGCAGTACGGCGTGGCCGAGCCGCGCGAGCTGCTGGAGATGGCACAGGCGCTCGGCGTTCGGCTGATCCCGTGCCAGATGAGCATGGACATGATGGGGATCACCCCCGACCAGCTGATCGACGGCGTCGAGCCGGCGGTTGGCGCGGCGGCGGCGCTCGAGCTGATGACCAACGCCGACGCAAGCCTCTTCATCTGAGGACGCGTCCGAGAAGGATGGAATTCCGATGCAGACCCTGACACCGCCAGTCACCCGCACCGTCGACGCCCGCGGCAGCTACTGCCCCGGACCGCTGATGGAGCTCATCCGCGCCATCCGCGAAGGGCAGATCGGCGACCTGATCGCCGTCTACTCGAGCGACGCCGGATCGAAGATGGATATCCCCAAGTGGGTCGAGAAGGCCGGTCATCGACTGGTCGGCGTCGAGACCCGCGATGGCTACGACGAGATCGTGGTCGAGAAGCTGCGCTAGGAGGCGCCACCGTGAACCGAGTTGTGATCCTGGGCGGTGGCGTCGGGGGGACGCTCGTCGCGAACCTGCTGGTGCGGAAGCTGCGCCACGACATCGACCGTCACGAAGCGAGCGTGACCCTGGTCGACGAGATGGGCCAGCACGTGTACCAGCCTGGCTTCATGTACATCGCCATGGGCGGCGAGCGGGCCGAGAAGCTGGTGCGACCGGAGCGCAGCCTCCTGGACGAGGAGGTCGTGCTGCAGGTCGGCCGGGCCGTGCACATCGACGAGGCGAAGCGCCAGGTCGAGATGGATGACGGCAGCTCCATCGGCTACGACGAGCTGGTGATCGCCACCGGTTCGCGGATCGTGCCCGAGGAGATCGAGCACTTCAACGAGGAGGCGCAGCACTTCTATACCGCCGAGGCTGCGCTGAAGCTGCGTCACGCGCTCGACGCCTTCACGGGCGGAAGGATCGTCATCGGCATCGCGGGGATGCCATACAAGTGCCCGCCGGCGCCCCTGGAGGTCGCCTTCCTGATCGAGTCCGAGCTCCGTGAGCGCGGCCTGCGGGAGAAGAGCCAGATCGACTACTGCAGCCCTATCGGGCGCGCCTTCACCATCGAAAGCGTGTCGGAGATGGCGACTCCGATCCTCGCCGAGAAGGGGATCGAGCTGCACACCTTCTTCAACGTCGAGGCGATCGATCCTGCCCGCAAGGTGGTCCAGAGCCTCGAGGGCGAGGAGCTGGCGTACGACCTGCTGATCCTGGTGCCGCCGCATCGCGGATCGAAGCTCGTGATCGACTCCGGCCTCGCGCCGGCGAGTGGCTGGCTGCCAACGGACCGCCACACCCTCCGGGTCGGCGGACGTCCCAACGTGTATGCGCTGGGCGACACGACCGACCTGCCGCTCTCGAAGGCCGGCTCGACCGCCCACTTCGAGGCACCGATCGTCGCCGAGCTCATCGCGGCCTCGGTCCAGAAGCGCGAGCCAAGCGCGAAGCACGCGAGCTACTCGGGCAAGGTGATGTGCTTCTTCGAGGTCGGGGACGGGAAGGGCACCCTCCTCCAGTTCGACTATGACCATCCACCCCGGCCGCCGAAGCCGAACCACTTTTGGCACCTGGGAAAGATCGTCTTCAACAAGACCTACTGGCACACCGTGCCGCGAGGCCGCGTCTAGCGGGAGGCCACAATTGACCGATGATGGGGCGGTGAGCGTGACACCGCCCCATGCGACCGAGGCGGCGGCCGTGGCTGCCGCTTTCGGCGTGCGCCCCGCGGCGGGCCTGACCGACGAAGAGGCCGCGCGGCGGCTTGCCGCATCCGGTGCCAACCTGCTGGCGCGCCGCGAGGCGCCGCCGCTGTGGCGAATGGTGTGGGACGCCGCCACCGAGCCGTTCATCCTCCTCCTGCTCGGCTCGGGAGCGCTGGCCGTCGTGTTGGGCGAGGTGCGCGACGGGCTCCTCGTCATGGCGGGCCTGGTTCCGATCGTCGCCGCCGACGTCGTCACCGAATATCGAGCCGAGCGAGCGCTCGAGGCGCTACACGCCGCTTCGGCGCCCATTGCCCGCGTTCGCCGTGATGGGGCGGCTCGCGACATCCCGGCCGCGGAGCTGGTGCCCGGCGACGTCGTCCTGCTGCGAATCGGCGACGTCGTTCCCGCGGACCTGCGGCTGCTCGAGAGCGAGGCGCTCCTCCTCGACCGCAGCGTCCTGACGGGGGAGTCACTGCCCGAGCCGGGATCCGTGGTTCCGGACGCCGCCGACAGCGAGCTCGCCGAACGCCGTTCGATTGCGTACGCGGGCACATGTGTCGTCGGCGGCCGTGGGCTGGGCCTGGTGGTGGCGAGCGGCCAGGCGACCGAGGTGGGCAAGATCGCCGACACCCTAGCGGTGCTCGAACGACGACGATCCCCGGTGCAGCGCGAGCTGGATCGGCTGGTCCGCATCCTGTTGGTGGCCGCCCTCGCGCTGATCGCGCTCACGGTGAGCCTGGGATTCGCCCGGGGGCAGCCCGCCGGGGCGAACCTGTTGGCCGGGATCAGCGCCGCCATCGCGGCGATTCCCGAGGAGCCTCCGATCCTCCTCGCAGTGATCCTGGGCCTCGGTGCGTATCGGCTCCTGCGGAAGGGCGTGCTGGTGCGCCGGCTGAGCGCGCAGGAGACGCTCGGAGCGGTCGACCTGATCCTCACCGACAAGACCGGCACCCTGACCTACAACCGCCTGGCCCTCGACCGGATCGTCACTCCGGATGGACCCATCGAGGGGTCGGCTGCCGAGTCGCTGCTGGTCGAGGCGCTCCGCGCCGAGGACGATGCCTGGCGAATCGCGGCCGGCGGCCGCCCCGGCTCGTTTGCCCGCGCGATCACCGATGCGCTCGAGTCTGCGGTCCCGGTGCTGGATCCGGCCGACCTGCGTGACTCCGAGGCTCCCAGCGAGGCGAAGCCATATTCGCGGACGAGGACGGCGATCGAGGAGCTGGCGCTGGGTGCGCCGGAGGCGGTTCTCGCGCTGTCCGATGGTGGCCGCGAGACATGGCACGAGGTGATCCAGAGGGAGAGCGCCGACGGTGGCCGCCTCCTCCTGCTCGCCCGTCGCCTCACGGATGACGGTTGGCGTCCGCGTGCGGTGCTCGTCTTCGCCGACCAGCTGCGCAGCGACGTCGGCGACGCGATGGCGATGGCGCGTGGGGCGGGGATCCAGACGATCATGGTGACCGGCGACCACCCACGTACCGCGGCCTCGGTGGCCCGGGCCGCCGGGATGGAGTCGGACCACGTGGTGACCGGCGCCGAGCTCGAGAGCTGGAGCGACGATCGCCTCGCCAACGAGCTGCCGGCCCTCCGGATCGTTGCCCGCGCCGTCCCGGAGCAGAAGCTGCGCCTCGTGGAGGCAGCTCGCGCCATCGGCCGCACCACGGCGGTGACCGGCGACGGCGTGAATGACGCGCCGGCACTGCATCGGGCCGATGTCGCGGTGGCGATGGGCAGCGGCACCCAGGTGGCGCGCGAGGCCGCCGACCTCGTGCTGGGCGACGACTCGTTCGCAACCCTGATGGACGGGCTGCGCGAGGGACGCCGCATGGTTGAGAACGTCCGCAAGGGGCTCGTCTTCCTCGTCTCGACTCACGTTGCCCTGCTCGGCTTCATCCTCGCCGCCACGCTCGTCGGGTACGGGCAGCCGCTCCTGCCGCTCCAGATCCTGTGGCTGGAGCTCTTCATCGATATCGCCACGTCGGTGGCCTTCGAGCGTGAGGCGGAGGAGCCCGGCGCGATGCAGCGGCCTCCACCTCCGCGGAATGAGCCGCTCCTCACCGTCCCGCTCCTCCTGCGGATCACCCTCGCCGGCTCGTTTACCGCACTCGCCGCCCTGGCCGCGATGGCCTGGCACGACGGCAGCGCCGATCACGTCCGCTGGCTCGCGTATTCCGCGCTGGTGATCAGCCAGCTGGTGCGTGCCTACTCCAACCGCAGCGTCTCGCAATCGGTGCTTCGGCTGCGGCCGAATGGCTTCCTGGCGTCGGCCTGCGTCGTCGCCGTCGTCATCCAGGTCGCGATCCCGTTCATCCCGCCTTTGGCCGAGGCATTCCACGCCTCGCCGCTGGACGCCGCGGAATGGGGAATCGTGGCCATCATCGCCATCCTCCCCGCGCTGGTCGCGGACCTGCTTCGACGAAGGCGCCTCGTCTGGGTCGCCTAAGGCCCGCGAAAGTGGCGATCCAGCTCGCTGGCCCACCTTCGGCCGAGGCCTTCAGCGTTGGCGGTCAGCCAGTCCGTGAGGTGGATCGTCCCGGCGGGCGGTTCGCTCGAGAACATCAGGTGCTCCTGTAGCTCGGTCACCTCGTGCCGGGTCAGCACCACGTCGCGGACGGCCAGGCCGATGAGGCGCGCCCCGGCCAGCGAGGCCGCTACCGGCAAGTGGACCAGCAACGATCGACTGCCGATCGCCTTGCGAACGAGACCAACGAATTCGTTGAACGAGAGGATCTCCGGCCCCGCGGCGTCGACGGTCATCGTCTCGGGCGACTCGCCCGCGCGCACCGCGACCGCCGCCACGTCCTCGACGTGGACCGGCTGGATCGGGTAGCGCCCGTCACCAGGAATCCCGAAGATGGGTAGCCGACGCAGGGTCCAGGCCAGGTTGTTGACGAGGATGTCGCCCGGGCCGAAGGTCACGGTCGGTCGCACGATCGCGTGGCTGATGCCACAGGCGACGAGCGCATCCTCGACCACGGCCTTGGCGCGGAAATAGGCGGTCGGCGCCTCGTGCGCCGCGTTGATCACGCTGATGTGCACGATCCTGCGGACTCCGGCGCGCCGTGCGGTCTCGAAGAGCAGCTTGCTTCGCTCGGCGGCCCAGTCGTAGGTGATCGGCCCGCGTTCGAATCGGATCCAGAAGGTGTTGTAGAGGGTATCGGCACCGTCCAGCGCGGCGAGCAGGCGATCCCGATTGGCGAGCTCGGCTCGTCCCAGGTTCCGCACCTCGTCCCCTGCCTCGCTTAGTCGTGAGGCGATGAAGCGGCCGGTAAAGCTCGTCGCGCCGGTGACAGCGTGGGTGGACATGGCACCCAGAGCATAGAGTGGCCCTTGACACAGTTAGTTGTGTGTGCAACTATCTTGCGTAGATAGTTGAGGACGCAATCAAAATGACCACCATCAATCACCAACCGATTCGCCTGCTCGGCGTGGCGGGAAGCCTGCGCGCCGCCTCCTTCAATCGAGCGCTTCTCCGCGCGGCAGAGGAGCTCGCGCCATCGGGCGTCGAGATCACGACCTTCGAAGGGCTCGGCGCGCTGCCCTTCTACGACGGCGACGTCGAGGCGGCGGGTGAGCCGGTGGCGGTTCGCTCCCTGCGCACCGCCATTGATGCCGCGGATGCGATCCTGCTGGTGACTCCCGAGTACAACGACGGGACCAGCGCCGTGCTCAAGAACGCGATCGACTGGGCCTCCCGGCCGCCGCAGCGCACCCTCGCAGGAAAGCCGGCGGCCGTGATGGGCGCCTCCGTCACGCCGAGCGGCGCCCGCGGAGGGATCGAGTCGGTCAAGCGCTCGCTGCGCCGCGCCGGCTCCGAGGTGCTCGATGAGCAGGTGGCGATCCCGTCCGCGTCGGATGCCTTCGATGCGGAGCTCCACCTGGCCGATGAATCGATCCGTGCCGAGGTCGGCGGCCTCGTCGCCTCTCTCGCGGCGCGGGCTCGCAGCGTCGCGGCGGAGAAGCTCGCGGCCTAGGCGCTCGTCACCTGCCGCTCGAGCGCCTCGAGCGGCAGCCACGTCCAGTCGGGGCGATTGTTCGCCTCGTAGACGACCTCGTAGCACGCCTTCTCGAGCTCGAAGGCGGCGAGCAGGGGCGCACCATCGGGGCCGACGCCGCCGTACGCGTCGAGGAACGTGCCTCGGGCGCGGCCGAGCCACTCCTCCCGATCCGCTGGTGCCGCACCCCAGTCGGCGGCATGCGCCGCGTAGTCGAGCGAACGGAGCATCCCCGCCACGTCCCGCAACGGAGACCCCGGCGCGCGACGCTCCTCGAGGGTCCGCGCTGGCTCGCCCTCAAAGTCGATCACCGCGAACCCGTTCGCGGTGCGAAGCAGCTGGCCCAGGTGGTAGTCGCCGTGGATGCGGCTCACCCTCGCGTCCCCGCCATCCTCCAGGGCGTCGAAGCGGGCTCTGATCTGGGGGGCGACGGCGGCCAGGCGCGGTCGCGCGGTCGCATCCAGCACGTCCAGGGCGGCATCCAGCTGGCGACGCGCCCCGACGGCCCACGCGGCCAGCTCGGCTCGCGTCGCCGGGCGCGACGGAAAGCCCGGTGCATCAGGTTCGGAGACGAGCGCGGCGTGCATCCTGGCGGTGAGGCTGCCGATCAGCCCGATCCCTCGAATGAGCTCCGCGGCTCCGTCCGGGGCCGCAGCGAGGCGGTCGAGGACCCAGTTCCAGCCATCGCCGGTCGCGGGGACGAGCTGCTGCAGCATGGCGGCCGAATGCGACGCCCCGTCGAGCACATAGGTCGCGGATCCGGCCAGCGCCGGCGCTTCGCGAAAGCCTGCCCGCGTGAGGAAGGCGTTCATCTCCACCTCGGGGTTGAGCCCCGGCTCGATGAGCCGATAAACCTTGAGCATCAGCGCCTCCCCCAGGGCGACCGAGGTGTTCGACTGCTCCACGCCGAGTCGCCGCTCCTCGAGGGACGCGAGGGCCGCGGCGGCATCTGTCGGGGCGAAGCGCCAGGCTCCGCGCGCGCCCGTCAGCTCGCCGCCCTCGAGCATCAGCGATGCCAGCGTGCGCCACACCCCCTCGCCGTCGAGCGGCTCGCGAAACTGATCGCCATCGGCGACGGCCGGGAGCAGGTACCTGGCAAGGCCTCCCTCCGCATCGGCCGCTTCGAGCACCAGCAGCCAGCCCGGCGAGCCCTCGACCTCGGCGGCGTCGGTCAGCTGGACGGTCGCAACGCCCCGACTCTTCGCGCGATACCAGCGTTGGCCGGCCAGCCACTCGGGGGTGAAGGCCGACGCCAGTCGCTGGAGCCGGCGATCAATCGCCGGCCTGGGAGCCATCGGTCAGCAGGAACCAGTAGAACCCGTGTGGGGCGAAGGTCAGGAGGTACGGGAGCTCGCCGATCGGCGGGAAACGGACCTTGCCGATCATCTCGACGGGCACCTTGCCGTCGAACTTCCGAAGATCGAGCTCCACGTACTGGGCGAAGCGCGACAGGTTGGCGACGCACAGGATGGTGACCCCTTCGTGCTGGCGGAGGTAGGCGAGCACGCGCTTGTTCTCGGGGGCGAGGAACTCGAGCGATCCGCGTCCGAAGGCCGGGTATTCGCGGCGCACGCCCAGGATCCGCCGCATCCACTTCAGGAGCGAGCCGGGGATGCGCTCCTGGGCCTCAACGTTGACCGACTCGTATCCGTACACCGGATCGGCAATGACCGGTGCGTAGAGCGCCGCCGAATCGGCGGAGGAGAAGCCGGCATTGCGGTCGGGGGTCCACTGCATTGGCGTCCGCACACCGTTCCGGTCCCCCAGGTAGACGTTGTCGCCCATGCCGATCTCGTCGCCGTAGTAGATGACGGGCGTCCCCGGCATTGACAGCAGGAGGCCGTTGAGCAGCTCGAGCCGGCCGCGGCTGTTCTCGACCAGCGGAGCGAGGCGCCGTCGGATGCCGAGGTTGATGCGCGCCCGGCGATCGGCGGCGTACTCGGACCACATGAAGGCCCGCTCGTCATCCGTCACCATCTCGAGCGTCAGCTCGTCGTGGTTCCGCAGGAAGATTGCCCACTGGGCGGTGTCGGGGATGGGCGGCGTCCGCTCCATGATGTCGACGATCGGGGTGCGATCCTCCTTGCGGAGGGCGATCCAGATGCGCGGCATGAGCGGGAAGTGAAACGCCATGTTGCACTCGTCGCCATCGCCGAAGTAGGGCCGGACCTCGGCTGGCCACTGGTTCGCCTCGGCCAGCAGCATCCGTCCAGGGTGCTTCTCGTCCATCGCGGCGCGGATTTGCTTCAGCACGGCGTGTGTCTCGGGCAGGTTCTCCCCGTTCGTCCCCTCCCGCTCGACCAGGTACGGCACCGCATCGAGCCGCAGCCCGTCGACGCCCATCTCCAGCCAGAACCGCATCACCCGAATCACCTCGCGGAGGACCGCGGGGTTGTCGTAGTTGAGGTCGGGCTGGTGCGAGAAGAACCGATGCCAGTAGTAGGCCTGCCGCGTGGGATCCCAGGCCCAGTTGCTCGTCTCCGTGTCGGTGAAGATGATCCGGGCCTCCGCGAATTTCTTGTCATCCGGCGACCAGACGTACCAGTCCGCGTGGGGATTGTCGGCCGACGAACGCGACTCCAGGAACCAGGGATGCTGGTCGCTGGTGTGGTTGATGACCAGCTCGGTGATGACCCGCAGTCCGCGCTCGTGGGCGGCCGCCACGAAGGCGGCGAAGTCGGCGCGCGTGCCGTAGTCGGGGTGGACGTCGCCGTAGTCGGCGATGTCGTAGCCGTCGTCCCGCAGCGGCGAGGGATAGAAGGGCATCACCCACACGGCGGTGACACCGAGGCTGGCGATGTAGTCGAGCTTGCTGGTGAGGCCGATGAAGTCCCCGATGCCGTCACCCGACGAGTCGGCGAACGCCTTCACGTGCAGCTGGTAGATGACCGCGTCCTTGTACCAGAGCGGGTCGCCATCCAGCAGCGCGGGTCCGGACTTGTCGCTCACGCCGAGAGGGTACCTGCTGGGGCTAGCCCTTGACGGCGCCTCCCACGATCCCGCGCACGAAGTAACGCTGGAGGCCGAAGAAGACGATCAACGGCAGCGCCATCGAGATGAAGGCCGCCGCTCCCAGGAACTCCAGGCCCTGGCCCGTGGAGCTGATCAGGCCGGCGATCACCACCGTCATGGGCAGGTTGTCCGGGTTGAAGACGGCGAGGTAGATCAGGGAGACGAGCAGGTCGTTCCACACGAAGAGGAACTGGAAGATGGCAAGGGCTGCAATCGCCGGCACACTCATCGGCAGTGCGAGCCGGAAGAATGCAGTGACCGGGCTTGCGCCGTCGATCGCTGCGGATTCGAACACCTCGCGGGGCAACGAACCCATGAAGTTGCGCAGCAGGTAGACCGCGAACGGCAACCCGTATGCCGTGTGCGCCAGCCAGACCGCGAGGAAGCTGCCGGCGATTCCCCAGCTCGCGAACAGGCCCAGGACCGGGATGAGGGTTGCCTGCAGGGGAACCACCAGCAACCCGACAACGACCACGAAGAGGATGTTCCTTCCCGGGAACTCCATCCAGCTGAAGGCATATGCGGCGAAGGCCGCGACGAAGATCGGGATCACCGTCGCCGGGATGCTGATGAAGAGGCTGTTCAGGAAGGCGTTGCCCACGTTGCTCTGGTTCAGCACGTGCAGGTAGTTGTCGAAGGTGAACTGATACGGCGGGAAGATCGCCGTCCACCAACCGGTGCCGAACGCCTCAGTACTGGGCCTGAAGGAGTTAATGAAGAGTCCGAGCGTCGGGATGGCCCAGATGATCATCAGAATGATCAGGGCCGTGTGGATGCCGATGTGGTTGCGCGCGAACCAGCCTTGCTTCGGCCCGGCCTGATCGATGGCGGCGCTGCCTGCCGTCATCGAACCGCCTCCTGCTGCCGGAAGCGACCGATGTTGAAGAACATGATCGGGATGATCGCCACGAGGAGGACGACCGCGATTGCACTGGCGCGCCCGTACTGGCCGAACTTGAACATCTCCGCGTACATCTGGTTGGCGATGACGTTGGTGTTCAGGTTCCCGCCGGTCATGGCGTAGACGATGTCGAAGGCCTTCAGGGCGGTGATGATCATGGTGGTGGAGACGACCACGAGCGTTGGCACGAGCAGCGGGAAGATGATCCCGCGGAACACCTGCCACTCGGTGGCCCCGTCCATCCGCGCAGCCTCCATCAGCTCAGGGTTGATCCCCTTCAGCGCGGCCGAGATGATGACCATGGCGAAGCCGGTCCACATCCACGCCATGACGATGATCAGCATGAACGTATTCACGCTGAAGTCCTGGACCTGCAGCCACGGGATCGGGCCGGCGCCGAATACGCCGATGGCCGCGTTCAGCGTCCCGGTCTGAACGGTTCCGGGCGGCTTGTACTGGTACATGTACAGCCAGATCACGCCGGCGGCGACCATGCTGACAGCCAGAGGGATGAAGATCACGCTCTTCGCAAAGGACTCGTACCGCACCCGGTCCACCAACACCGCCACGAGCAGCCCGAAGCCGACCACGAAGACCGTCAGGAAGATCAGCCACAGAACATTGTTCTTGAGCGATGAGAGGGCGTCGGCACTGCCGAAGAACCACGAGTAGTTATCGAGGCCGACGAACACCTTCCCAGCGTTGTCCTGGAGGCTGTGGATGGCCGTCCCGATCATCGGATAGACGAGGAAGATGGCCAGGAAGGCCAGGGCGGGAGCCATCCAGAGCCACGGACGCACGCCCGGCCTCCGGCGCTCCGGCAGGATGCGAAGCACCTGCTCGGTGGCCCAGATATAGCCGATCAGGACCCCGGGCACTCCGACGACCACGATGGCCGCGGTTATCAGCTTGTCGGTCATGCTCCTCCTCGAAGGTCAGGAGGGGTAGTGGGCCGGGTCACGGCAATCTGCCGCGCCCGGCCCTTTCAGGTCGGAAGCTACGAAGCGGGCTTGTAGGCGTCGTCCGCGACGACTTGGAGCGCCGCCAACGCCTCGTCAACCGTCTCCGAGCCTGACGTCAGGCTGACCATGTGCGACCAGAAGGCCGCGTTCATGGCGCTCGGCATGAGGTCTGAGCCATCGAAGACGAACTGCTCCGCTGCGGCCACTGCCTCACCCTGAGCCTTGCTGAAGGCATCCGGGTAGTCCGAGGCATTCTTGTTGGCCGACAGTGCGCCGCCCCGCTTGACCCAGATGTTCTGGGCGTCTGCGGTGACGAGGTACTTCATGAGCGACTTCGCACCTTCGGTGGCGTGGAACATGCCGAACAGGTCTCCGGCGCCCTCGATTGCCTTCGCGTAATCGGCGTTGATCGCCGGGAACGGGAATGCGTTGAAGTCGGTACCTGCCTTCTTGGCGGCAAATGCGCCCTGGCCGCTCATGAAGCTGGCCTGCTCGAAGAATTCACAGCCGGGCGGGCTCGCGAGGAGCGGATCGCCCGCGTTCTGGAACTTCGTCGCGACGGCATTCGTGCCCCCACCGAACGAGTCGCCGACGACCTGCATGTAGAGGTCGAAGGCAGCCTTGATCTTCGGATCGGTCCACTTGACCTTGCCTGCCCACCAGTCGTTGTAGACATCGGGGCCGGACTGGCGGAGAAGGATGTTCTCGATCCAGTCGGTAGCCGGCCAACCGGACGCGTCACCCGACTCAATGCCCAGGCACCACAGCGCCTCGGCGTTGCCCTGGTTGGCGGCTCCCTGCGAGACGAGGTCGTCCCACGTCGCCGGCGCATCGGCCGAGTAGTCGTGGAGCGCCGGGTTGTAGAAGATCAGGCCTTTCAGCGCAGCTTTGATGAAGACGCCGTAGGTCTTCCCTTCGACCTGCCCCAGGTTGACAAGCGCAGGGGAGGTCTCGCTCTTGTACGTCGCCACGTCGAGCACGTCGTCGAGTGGCTGGAGCGCGCCAGCCTTGACGTAGTCGGCCATCTGGCCCGGGCCGGGAAGACCGGCGAGATCCGGCAGGACGCCGGTGGGAATGCCGGCGGCGAGGATGTCGTTGATCGAGCGGGTGCCCTGGTACTTCACCGTGAAGCCGCTTGACTCCTCCCACGGCTTGACCATGGCGAGGAAGGATTCCTGCTCGGCATCGGTCCAGGTGCCGATGATGGTGACGGTCTTGTTGTCACCCGTGCTGCTAGTGCCGCACGCCGCCATCACCAGGGTGATGACCACGAGCGGCAAGGTCCAACGGAATCGTCGCGCCATGAGTTCCTCCATTACGTGTGCGCGGTCAGCTGACCAGCGCCTTCTCGGTCTCCGGGTCGAAGACGAATAGCTGGTCGAGCGGCACCGCCAGCTCGACCTTCTCGCCCGCCTTGACCTTTCGGTCGGACGGGAGGATGGCGACGATGTCGTTCCCCTCCGCCCGGGCATGGATCAATTCCTCGTTGCCGAGGTACTCGACGACGTCGACCTCCGCGGGGAAGCGGATGACCGAATCGGTGCTGCCGTTCGCGAGCTTGATGTGCTCCGGGCGGAAGCCAATGGTCAGGTCCTTGCCGGGGGTCTGCGCGGCAACGACCCTTGCCGGCTCGCCGCCGAGGGCCAGACGGGTCTCGCCCATCATCAGCTCGCCGCCGGCTGTCGTGACGGTGACGAAGTTCATTGCCGGCGAGCCGATGAAGCCGGCCACGAACAGGTTCTGCGGATGGGTGTACAGCTCCTCCGGCGTGCCAACCTGCTGGAGGACCCCGTCCTTCATGACGGCAATCCGGTCGCCCATCGTCATCGCCTCGACCTGGTCGTGGGTGACGTAGACGATCGTGGTGCCGAGGCGGCGGTGGATCCGGGCGATCTCGGCACGCGTCTGCACGCGGAGCTTCGCGTCCAGGTTGGAGAGCGGCTCGTCCATGAGGAAGACCTTCGGCTCGCGGACGATCGCGCGCCCGAGGGCGACGCGCTGTCGCTGGCCGCCGGAGAGGGCCTTCGGCTTACGGTCGAGGTAACGCTCGAGGCCCAGGATGCCGGCCGCCTCGCGCACCCGCGCGTCGATATCGGTCTTGCCCATCTTCCGCAGCTTCAGACCGAACGCCATGTTGTCGTACACGCTCATGTGCGGGTAGAGCGCGTAGCTCTGGAAGACCATCGCGATGTCGCGGTCCTTGGGGGCCACGTCATTGACGACCTGGTCACCGATCGAGAGCTTCCCCTCGCTGATCGTCTCGAGTCCTGCGACGCAGCGCAGGGCGGTCGTCTTGCCGCATCCGGAGGGACCAACCAGGACCAGGAACTCGCCATCGGCGACCTGGAGGTTCAAGTCGTTCACCGCGATGACATCGGCGGAGAAGCGCTTGAACACGTGATCGAAGGTGACCGTCGCCATCCGCATCGTCCTCATGAGGGGTCTGCGCTCGCCCAGTGGGCGGGTCAACCTGCCGCGCGTTACCGCGGTTCTGCATCATAGGACACCCCGCCGCTGGGGGGAAGATGGCTAGTCGGCCAGGCCCCACAGGTCGCCGACGGTGAATCCGGCGGGGAAGGGATCATCGGCCTCGAGCTGGTATTCGGCCCTGCCGGTGATCCAGGCACTGCCGGTCAGCTGGGGCACGACCGCCCGGTACGGACCTACGGTCGTCTCGCGCAGGAGGCGCCCGGTCCAGGCGGTTCCCATGATTCCCTCGTGGACGTAGTCCTCGCCGATGCCGAGCTTGCCCCGTGCATGGAGGACGGCCATCCGGGCGCAGGTGCCGGTGCCGCAGGGGGAGCGGTCGAGGACGCCGGTGAAGGACTCGGGGCGATCCCAGTCGAGGATCCCGGACGAGACAACGACGGTGTTCTTGCCGTGCGCCCCGGGGAGGGTCGGTGGAGCCGTCAGCTCGACGATGCTGATGCCGCGGATCTCCGGGTGGTCGGGGTGCGCGACCGGGATCTGCTCGCGGGCCGCGGCCTTGACCATCTCGCCCAGCCGGACGATGTCGCGGCCCTCGTCGGGAGTCAGCTTCAGGCCAAGCGCCGACGCCTCGACGATGGCGTAGAACATCCCGCCCCATGCCACGTCCACCTTGACCCGGCCGATCTCCGGCACCTCGACCGGCGCGTTGACCTCGATCGCGAAGGCCGGCACGTTCTCGAAGGTGATCGAGGTGGCCCTGCCGTTCTTGACGGCGGCGCGGATCTTGATCAGTCCCGCGGGCGCCTCGAGGGTCAGCTGGGTGATCGGCTCGGTGACCGGCACCATCTTCTCGGCGATCAGCACCGTCGCGGTGCAGATCGTGTTCGAGCCGCTCATGGCGGGGTACTCCGCCTGCTCCATGATCACGAAGCCGGCATCGGCCTTCGGGTCGGTGGGGGGCAGGATCAGGTTGGCGCAGAGGGCGGGATAGCCGCGCGGCTCACGGAGCATGAGGCGGCGCAGCTGGTCGCCGTGCTCGGCCAGGTGGTTGCGCTTCTCGAGCATCGTCGCGCCCGGCACGTCGTGCACGCCGCCGATGATGACCCGGCCCGGTTCGCCCCCGGCATGCGCGTCAACGGCGGTGATCGTCGGGTCCAGTCGCATCCCACCATGGTGCCATGCCTGCGTTCGGCAGGGACATCGCGCATAGTGACCGCCTCGTGGCCAGCCTCCTGAACGCCCGTTCTACCGCGCACGAGCTGCTCGACGGCGAGCGGCTCGACGCGATCGAGCTGCGCAAGAACCTGCGTGAGATGGCGATGCTGAATCGGCTGCCGGGCGGCATCGGCGACAGCGTGCGAGCCGTCGAGTGGGTGCTCGGCGAGCAGACGGAGGCGACCGTCCTGGACGTCGGCACCGGCTCCGGCGACTTCGTCAAGCGGATGCGGCGACGCCGGCACGTCGAGGTGATCGCGTCGGACGTGCGGCCCGAGATCCTCGAGATCGCGACTCGTAACCTGGCCGGTACCAACAACGTGTCCCTCCTCCAGGCCGATGCACGGAATATCCCGCTGGCAGATGGCGAGGTGGACGTCGCCCACGCCTCGCTCCTGATGCACCACTTCGATCCGGACGATGCGATCGTCGCACTGGCCGAGATGGGGCGGGTGTCGCGCCTGGGGGTCGTCATCAACGATCTGCGCCGCGGCCTCATCCCGTTCGCGATGACCGCCGCCGCGGTGCTGGCCCTGAGCCGCGCCGCCTACACCCGCCACGACGGTGTCCTCTCGGCGCGCCGCGCGTACACGCTGGCCGAGCTCGACACACTGGCCGCGAAGGCGGGCCTCAAGCGCATCCGGCGCAGCGCCCGGTTCTGGCCACGCGTGACCACGGTGTACCGATGACGGCTCCGCCTCTCGAGTGCGAGGTACTGGTGGTGGGGGCCGGCCCCGCCGGGTCGGCCGTGGCGGCCGCCCTCGCCGCGCGCGGCCGCGATGTGCTGATGGTCGAGACCCACGCACATCCGAGGCCCAAGGCCTGTGCCGAATATGCGAGCCCCCGCATCGTCGAGGAGCTGCGACTGCTCGGCCTGGACGAGGCCGCCTGGGAGGCGAACGCCCTCCCGCTCAACGGGATGCGCGTCATTCGCGGCAACGATGCGGTGGACATTCGCTACCGCGACGAGGGAGGGGAGCGCCAGGCATGGGGCCTGGAACGGACTCGCTTCGACACGACCCTCGCGGCGCACGCGGTCGCGAGCGGGGCGCG
>DATJIJ010000122.1:0-2350 GCA_035493355.1 Candidatus Methylomirabilota bacterium | reverse complement strand
CTGATCGTCGGTGAGGGAGAGACGCGGCGGCTGCTGATCGACCGCATCGACAGGGCGCTCCCGCTCGAGCCCGGGACGGTGGGCGCCATCGTCGAGAGCATCATCGAGTCGCGTGGCGGCGTGACGATCGTGAGCGTCGCGATCCTGGGGTGGGGTGCCATCGGTTTCTTCGGTGCTTTGAGCACCGGCGTGGGACGTGCCTTCGCGACCACGACCCGACGCCCCTTCTGGCAGGACAAGCTGATCGGCCTCTTCCTGCTCGGTGGCGCGGGACTGCTGACGCTCGTCTCGATCGGGATCGGCCTCGCCGAAGGAATTGCCGCACGGCTCGCGAGCAGGATTCCCGGCGGAGGCAAGAGCGGGGAGCTGCTCGTCAACCTGGTGGGGCTGCTCCTCCCGATCCTGCTCGTGCTGGTCGCCCTGCTGGTGATCTACCGGGTCGTCCCGAATCGGGTCGTCACCTTCCGACAGGTGCTGCCGGGCGCCCTGGTCGCCGCGATCCTCTTCACGGCACTCCGCTCGGGCTTCACCTGGTACGCCACCGACGTGGCCCGTTACGAGAGCTTCTTCGGCCCGATCTCGACCGTGATCTCGCTGCTTGTCTTCCTCCACCTGGCGAGCATGGTCGTGCTCCTGGGAGCGGAGATTGCCCGTGCCAACGTGCTCGAGGACGACGAGGCCCATGACAAAAAGGTGGACTCTTGACTAGATCAGGTGGTACCTTCCGACCACGTCACGCGCTCTGCATGCGCGAATAGGATCGCGACAGGAGCACGTAGACGGGGCATCTGGGCCGATGGAACAACTACAGATGATTGTCGTATGAGGCGACGATCTCACCTGGCCATCATGGTGATTGCCCTCCTGATGGTCGGAACGAGCATCGTCACCACCTCTCCCCGCGACCAGGCCCAGGCCGCGGACCCGCTCGCCGAAGCAAAGGCGAAGCAAGCAGCGCTCGAGGCAACTCTGAGCGCGCAGCGCGCTACCCTCGCGAGCCTCAAGGTCAAGGCCACCTCCCTCGCCGGGAAGCTCAACGCGGCACGGGCCGAGCTCGCGTCGGTGACCGCCGAGTTCAACAAGGTGAGCGGACTCCTGGCCGAGGTGCAGGACCAGGTCGCGGAGATGACGGCTCGCCTGGCTGACCTGCGCGCCCAGATCAAGGGCCTCGACAAGGACCTCCAGGGCGTCGCCATTGACATCCTCGCCCAGACCCAGGTGCTGCAGGATCGGGAGGCGCTGCTCCAGGACCACATGCGCTCTGCCTATGAGCGCAGCCAGACGACGGTCCTCGAGCTGCTCCTCTCCGCCGATTCGCTCGACGCCGCCACCAACCAGGTGAGCTACCTCATCACCGTCTCGGACCAGGACAAGGCCCTGGCGAATGAGATCAAGGACCTCCGCGCCAGCCTCGAGGAGCAGGAGGCGACGTTGCGCGATGGCCGCGCGGAGGTCGCCGCCGCCCGCGATGAGGCGAGGGCTGAGGCAGCGGTGCTAGCCGAGCGCGAAGCAGAGCTCAGTGCGATGCAGCAGGAGCTGGCGCGGCTCAAGTCCGCAGCCGACCAGAAGCGTCGCGAGCAGGAGGCCGCGCTGAACGCGGCGGTCGAGGCAAAGGGCAACGTCGCCCAGCAGATCGCCGACATCCAGAAGGCATTCGATGCGCAGACCAGGCTCGTCGCGAAGCTGCAGGCCGAAGAGGACGCCCGGCGCCAGGCGCCATCGGCATTCGGCTTCAAGTGGCCGGAGCTGACCTTCCGAGTCACCCAGAACTGGGGCCCAACGACCTTCGTGCTCGAGCCTCCGTACACCTACAAGGGCGTCTACTACCCGCACTTCCATGGCGGGATCGATCTCGCCAACGGCTGCGGCACGCCGATCCTGGCGGTCGGCACCGGGACGGTGAAGGCATCGGGCCAGCCGCTCTGGCCGTGGGATTCGGGCTACGGCGTGGTGATCAGCCACGGCTCCGGCGTGCAGAGCTGGTACTGGCACCTCAAGGCGGTGGTCATCGTCCACCCCGGGCAGGTCGTCAGCCGCGGCCAGGTCATCGGCTACGAGGGGACCACCGGCAACTCAACCGGCTGCCACCTCCACTTCGCCATCAACGATCACGGCGTTTGGGAGAACCCGAGGGTCTACCTCCCTTAACCCGTCGGACTCACCCTCGTGGTAACGCGACCGGCTCTTCCACGTGTGCCGTGGCGGGCCGGTACAGCTTCTCGACGTACTCGCCCAGCATCCGCGCCGTGCTGAACTGCCAGATTGCGGCGTCGATTGCCTCCCGCATGGTCGCGATCCAGTCGCCGGGCACCCCCGCGCCGTCGCGGGCGTAGAAGCGCGGCACGACCTC
>DATJIJ010000121.1:0-6425 GCA_035493355.1 Candidatus Methylomirabilota bacterium | reverse complement strand
CTGCAGCCGATGCGCGACCTCGCGGGCAATGCCCTCCGCCTCGAGCTCAGCCGTCAGCTGGGTGTCGAGCGCGACCAGCAGATCGCCCGACTCGGCGACCTCGTGGCCGGGCCGCGCCCGGGCCGTCAGCTCGAACTCGTCCGCCGCCAGCGGGACACCGCCGGCCTCCGCTCCCCCGTCGTCCAGCAGCCGCCACTCACCGGAGCGGGCAGCGACCATGATCCGGCCGACGGCGGCGCCGTGGCGCGGCCCGATCACCGGCAGCAGTGGGTACAGGTGACGCTCCACCAGCTCCGAGGCGTCGGTCAGCACCTCGAGGGACTTCGCGTTCAGCTCCTCCAGGATCTCGTCCTCGAGCTCGGCATTCGTGGGGGCATCCGCGCTGAGTCGACCGCCCGCCGAGGCCGGGAGCTTGACCCGCACCGTGGCCAGCGGCTGACGCGTCTTGAGACCCGACGCCGCTCGTGCGGTGCGTCCGAGAGCGACGACCTCGCGGGCGAGAGCGACCGCCTCGTCGATCTCCGGCCTGGCACGTCCCGGGATGCGCGCGGGGTAGTCGCTCAGGTGGACGCTGTCGGCCGCGGACGGGTCGACCGCGGCCACCAGGTTGCCCCACATTGCGTCGGCCAGATGCGGGACGAAGGGGGCCAGCAGGCCGGTCACCGTGGCCAGCACCTCGTGGAGGGTTGCGTAGGCGGCCCGCTTGTCGTCGTCCAGGACCCCCTTCCAGAATCGGCGGCGGTTGCGCCGGACGTACCAGTTGGAGAGGTCCTCCACGAAGCCCTCGATCGCGCGGGCGCCGCGGGCGGCGTCATAGGCATCGAGGGCGCGCCGTACGTCGCCGACCAGGCTGTCGAGGCGCGACAGGATCCATCGGTCCAGCAGGGTCCGCGCCGATTCGACGCCCTCGTCGCTGGTCGCCGGGGTCCAGCCGTCCAGCCGGGCGTAGGTCACGAGGAACCCGTAGGTGTTCCACAGCGGCAGGAAGAAGCGGCGCACCACCTCGTGCCCGGGGCCGTACCCGAAGTTCAGGTTCGTGGCCGGGTTGGCCGCCGCATACATCCAGCGCATGACGTCGGCGCCGATCTGCTCGGCGGCCTCGTCGAAGGGAATGGCGTTGCCCTTGCTCTTGTGCATCTCCTCGCCGTGCTCGTCGAGGACCGTGGCGTAGCCGAAGATCGTCTTCGTCATCGGCCCGTCGGCGAGCACCGTCGACATCGTGAGCAGCGCGTAGAACCAGTTCCGGAACTGGCCGGGGAAGCCCTCGGTGATGAAGTCGGCCGGGAACCATTCGCGCCAGTACTCCCGGTCGGTGTTCCAGCCCATCGTGCTGAAGCTCACGATCCCCGCGTCCAGCCAGGGATTGCCGACATCCGACACCCGGCGGGACCGGCCGCCGCACGAGGAGCAGGCGATCTCGACCTGGTCGATGAACGGCTTGTGCGGCGAGTGACCGTCGAAGGCCTCCCAGCCGGCGACCGCGCGATGCTCGAGCTCGTCTCGCGACCCGATCACCTCCCACGCGGCGCAGTCGGCGCATTCCCAGATGGGCAGCGCCAGCCCGTAGTAGCGCTTCTTGCTGATCATCCAGTCGCTCATGTTTCGCAGCCAGTCCAGCTCGCGCTCCTCCAGGCCGATCCCCGTCGGCAGCCAGCTGATCTGGCGGGTCACTGCGCTGATCGGGGCCCGAAGCGGGTCCATGGCGATGAACCATTCGTCGACGAGCCGGAAGACGAGCTGCGTGCCGCATCGCCAGCAGACCGGGTAGTGGTGTAGGTAGCGCTCACGGCTCACGAGCAGACCTTTCGCGTCCAGATCCGCGGCGACGTCGGTGGCCAGGTCGGTCGTCGAATCCTCCACCGCGCCGGCGAACCGGCCCGTCTGCCATCCATATCCGTCGCGGAAGATGCCGAACTCGTCGATCGGGTCGAGGACCGCCAGCCCGTCACGCTTGGCAAGGGCGAAGTCCTCCTGCCCGCAGCCGGGCGCGATGTGCACGATCCCGGTCCCCTCTTCGTCGGAGACCTCGTCCCACTCGATCACTCGATGCTCGACGCCAGCCTGGACCGGCAGCTCGTCGAACGGTCCGGCGTAGGCCAGCCCCAGCAGCTCGCGTCCCGGCGCCTCGCGGAGGACGGTGCCTTCCCCCATTACCCGCGGCTGCGACCCGCGGGACAGCCATGAGCGACGACCATCGGTGCCCTCGACGAGGACGTACCGCAATTCGGGGTGGACCGCCGCTGCCACGTTGCTCGACAGGGTCCAGGGCGTCGTGGTCCAGACGAGCAGGTCCTCCCCCTCATGGCCGGGGCTCGTGATCGGGAGGCGGACGGTCACGGAGAGATGCCGGATCTCGCGGTAACCCTCGGTGGCGATCTCCATGTTCGAGAGCCCCGTGCCGCAGCGTGGGCACCACGGCATCACGTCGTGACCCTTGTAGATGAGGCCACGCTGGTGGCATTCCTTGAGGAAGGCCCAGATCGTGTAATTGTTCTCGTCGCTGTTGGTGAAGTAGCTGTGCTCCCAGTCCATCCACATGCCGAGCCGCTTGCTCTGCTCGGTCTGGAGGGCGGCGAACGTGTTCACGCGCGCCTTGCACAGCTCGACGAAGCGGTCGACGCCGAACTCCTCGATCTGCCGCTTGTTGTTGAACCCGAGCTCCTTCTCGACCTCGACCTCGATCCACAGCCCCTGGCAGTCGAACCCGTTCTGGTAGCGCTGCCGCTCGCCCAGCATGGTGTGGTAGCGCTGGTAGAGGTCCTTGTAGGTGCGACCCCAGGCATGGTGGACGCCCATCGGGTTGTTGGCGGTGATCGGTCCGTCCAGGAAGCTGTAGCGGCGCTCTGAGTGCTCGTTGCGGGCGAGGTAGCGCGCCATGGTGTCCCGCTCGCGCCAGACCTCGATCTGCTCGCGTTCCAGCGCGGGGACGTCCAGCTTGCCCGATACCGGCTTGAACACGATCACTCCACTCAACAAGAAACCCGTCCCTGATCCGGGACGGGAAAGTTGACTCCCGCGGTACCACCCGCACTTGACCGATGTCACAGATCGACTTCGATCCTCTCGTCGCGCCTCGCTATCGGGTGGCTCGCCCGGGAGGCGTTAGCACGGCTTCCGCCGCTTGGCGCCTCCGGCTCGGGAGGGATCGCTCGCCGTCTCGGGCCGCCCGCTCTCACCGTTCGGGCTCGCTGCTGGCTCCATTTCGGACGGGAGCGCTGGCTCCGTCATCGCCGTCTTCGATTGGGCGGATCGTCGCAGCGCGACGCCCGCCTTGTCAATCCGGCTAGGCGAGGATGGTGCGCGCCAGCATCGCCAGGGCCGCGACGCTGCTGATCATCACCAGGCCGCCAAGGCGCGGGTACCAGGTGCGGGCGATGAGCCCGCCGGCCGCCCCGATCGGGCCAACCAGGGCGAGCGCCGCCAGGAGAATCCGCGCCTCCGCAATCGGCAGTGCCGGGCGGCCGGTGACCGTCACCGCCGTCCAGGCGATGGCCGCGCCGATGAGCGGGAGTGCGATCGGCATCGCCGCGAAGACCGTCGCCGGTCCCGGCACCGCCAGCCAGGCCGGCCGCTGCCACTGCGCGCGCTCCCGACGCCTGCTGGGCCGCGGACGCGCGACGGGGGCAGGGGCCCGCTCCTCCGATTTCTGGGGCAGGGCGGGCGCAGGCTCCGGTTCGGGAGCCTCTTCGCGCGCGACCGCCGCGGCGGCCCCGGCGCGTTCGGCCTCGGCCGCCGCCATCGCCGCGGCGCGCTCCGCGGCGAGGCGCTGCTCGATGAGGGTCCGCTCGATGCCGGTCAGGACGCGCGGCGCCGGCGGGGCGGCCGGTCGGGGCGCGACCTCCGGTTCGGGCGCCGCGGGAGCGGCCCGGCGCGAAGCCACCTCGTCGAGGCGTTCCTGGAGGCGGACCGCGTGAGTCATGGCGGCGAGCAGGTCGCGCTCGACCGCGGCGGCGATCGCGAGCCGGCCCCGGTCGGTGGGGGCAACGATCAGCGGCGGACGGTTGGAGAGCCGGATCAGCTCGATCGGCTCGTCGCCGCGCAGCATCGCCGGCCCGACTGACCAGCCGAAGGCACCGAAGCGCGGGGCGAGCGCCGCAGCGTTCTCGCCCCGAACCGGGACTCGCGTCACCGGTCCCCGAACCAGCCGGTACCGTCGCTCGCCGCCCAGCCAGACGAGGCGCAGCACGCCCGGTTCCACCAAGAGGCGGTACGACGACACCAGGGCGACGACGTAGGCCGCGGCGAGTACCGCCAGGCCGCCGACGGCGATCAGCGAGATGCCACCGGGGCCCCTCAGCTGCAATCCTCCGAACACCGCCGCGGCCGCGACCAGGACGAAGACGACCGGCGCGACGAAGAGCCGCGCCCGGTCGCGGGCCAGCCGCACGGAGGTGATCTGGGTTGTCGCCTCGGCCATCGGTCAGACCTTCTCGGTCACCCGGTACTCCAGGTAGCGCCCGGTCAGCAGACGTGTCTGCGCATCCAGCGCGGGCAGATTGGTGAAGAAGATACCCACGAAGGGGAGACCGGTCCACCCCGCGTACACGAGCAGCCTCCGTGGCAAACGCCATTCGGGGGGCATCGGGGGGACGATCCGGTGCTCCACCCAGATGAGAACGACCAGGGCCAGCAGGGCGATCGTGAGCATGCTCGAGGCGTAGAGCGGCAGGTTCTGGCCGAGCGTCGTCCGCGCGAAGGCCGGGTTGATGATGAGCGGCACGGTGGCGCCGAAGAGGACCACGAACGGCGCGATCGCCCAGTTGATGTGCTCGCCGAAGAGGTTGATGACGCGCCACGCGCGCGAGGCGAACGGGATCTCGCGATGCGCAAACGCGTTCTGCACGACGTATGGCAGGTCGGTGACCCCCCACGCCCAGCGGCGCGCCTGGAGGTATTGGCTGGCGAGGGAGCGCCAATAGGTCTTGGCGCGGACCGCGTCGCCGTAGATCGGGATGAACAGCGGCACCGCCCGGAAGCGGTCGCCGTAGGTGAAGTAGCTCTTCCAGTAGAAGCGGCTGTCCTCGGGGATCGCATCGGTCGCCCAGTAGCCGACCTCGTGTACCAGGTTGAGGGTCGTCGAGTAGCTGCCGAAGCTCTGCAGCTTCTCCGGCAGGACGCTGCGCCACATCTGGAGCGCGGTGAGGACCGCCGCGAAGAGCCGGGTCAGCAGGGGCGCCTCCCACACGTTGTTGTGGAAGTACGGGATCGGCTGGTAAAGCTGGGTGTCGCGGTTCGGGTCGGTGGCGTGGACCCAGGCGAGGTAGTTGAAGTACTGCGGATGGACGCGGTAATCGGCGTCGAGATCGGTCACCAGCAGCAGGTTGGGATCCATCCCGCGCTCCCGGACCAGGAGGCGATACAGCCAGCGGCCCCCGAAGGCCATGGCGCTGCTCTTCCCGACGACGATCCCCGGCTCGAGCGGGTCGAGGATGTGCAGGAAGTCGGCGAACGCGGCGCCGAACTCGTCGCGCAGGATCCCGACGTTGGCAATCCCGGCGACATCGGTCTCGCGCGTGATGATGGCGCAGATCTTCCGCTCCGTCGGCCACTGCGCCTCGGCCAGCGCCCTGACGGTCTGGCGAAGGGTCTCGAGCGGCTCGGTGTAGGTCGGGATCAGGGCCAGGTGGGTGTAGGCGCGCCAATCGGGCAGTGCGGGGTCATCGAGGGCTTCCAGCCGGGCCGGCCAATCGGTGCGAAGGACGCCACGGATGCGCCGATACGCGATGATCACCGCCCCCGAGAACCAGACCGCGCGGCACAGCCAGTAGAAGTCGAAGCTCAGCACGAAGTAGGCGACCAGCTCCGGGTAGCTGAAGCTGAGCCAGATGGGGCCGATGATCACGGCCCAGCTGACCGTCCCCGGCACCATCTCCAGCAGCCGCTGCAGCCACAGGTAGCGATCTTCGGTTCGCGCCTCAGACATGTGCCCTCGTCTGGCTCGCGCCCGCCATGGCGGCCGGCGCAGCGGTCGCTAGTAGACCGGCGTGAGCCAGTCGCGGTAGGCGTCGGAACGGCCGCGCACCGCGTCGAAGTAGAGGCTATGCAGGCGGCGCGTGATCGGTCCGACCTTGCCGTTGCCGATCGGCCGTCGATCGACCTCGACCACCGGTGCCAGCTGGGCGCCAGTGCCGCACAGGAAGACCTCGTCCGCCATGTACAGCTCGGTGCGGTCGATGCTGCGCTCCTTGACCAGGATGCCCAGGTCGCCGGCCATCGTCATCAGGTGCTCGCGGGTGATCCCCTCCAGGATGTTGTCGCTGCCGGGAGGCGTGATCAGGATCCCATCGCGCACGATGAAGAGGTTCTCGGCGCTTCCCTCGCTGACGTGGCCCTCCTGGGTCAGCATCAGCGCCTCGTCGTAGCCGTTCATCTGGGCCTCGCTCTTGGCGAAGGCGCCGTTCACGTACGAGCCGGTGATCTTGCTG
>DATJIJ010000120.1:0-17982 GCA_035493355.1 Candidatus Methylomirabilota bacterium | reverse complement strand
TCGCGCAGGTTGATCGAGGTTGCCAGCTGGTGGCCGCCCCGCAGCAGGACCATCGCCTCGCGCGCCCGATTCATCTTGATCAGGATCTGGCCCCGCCCGATGAGGCCATTGGCGATGAAGTCGAGCATGTCCAGGCGCTCGGCGATCGGCAGGTAGCGGTCGTTCCAGGCCAACGCCACCGCATTGTCCTGGCTGGCCGAATGTCCCGCGGCCAGCGCGGCCATGAGCCGCACGCCCTCGCGCGTCTGCTCGAGGTCCGAGAACTCCGCCCAGGCGGGCTCGAGGAGCTCCGCGGCGCGCTGCGGCTGCCCGAGCCAGCCCTGCACCACCACCGCGTGGTTGGCGATGGCGGCCGCGATGGCAGGCCGGTCGCCTAGCGCGCGCGCCGCCTCGAGGCGACCGAGCGCGTGCCGCTCGACGACGGCGGGATCGAGTCCCGCCTCGGCGGACTCCTGGGCCCGGGTGTGCAGGTCGAGCCGATCCTCGTCGGTGGTCGCCACCTCGAGCGCCTGCGCCAGGAACTTGACGGCCTGTTCATGGGAGCCGAGCGATGCCGCGCGATCCGCTGCCCCGCGCAGGGCGATCCGTGCCTGAGCGGCGAGCGCATCGGCCTCGTCCTTGTCCGCTGCCAGTCGCTGCGCGGCGAGGTAGTGACCGGCCAGGCCGCCGGCCAGCTCATCGGTCCCGAGGCTCTCGAAGAACCGGGCAGCAGCGAGGTGCCGCACCTTGCGGTCGTTGCGTGCCAGGGTGTTGTATGCCACCTCCCGGATGAGGGACTGCACGAACGAGTACTGCCCGCGCTCGGGAGAGCGCGGATCGGCATCCAGCACGAGGAGCTCGCGCCGGACGAAGGTGAGGAGCCTGGGCTCCAGCTCACTCAAGCCGATCCCGGAGATGGCCGCCAGCCCAGCCAGGCTGAAGCTCTGACCGAGCACCGCGGCATCCGCAATGAGCGCGCGGTCGCCGACCTGGAGGCCGTCGAGGCGAGCTGCTATCAGGGACGTCAGGGTCTGCGGAACGGCGATCTCTTCCAGGTCGGCGGTGGGGCGGTAGGCGCCGTCCTCGAGGACCAGCTGACCCTGTGCCAGCAACATGCGGATAGTCTCGACCGCGTATAGCGGGATCCCCTCGGCGCGCTGGACGATGACCGCGGCCGCACGGGCCGGCAAACCGGGGACCAGCCCCGCGAGCAGCCGCTCCATCGCTTCGGGCGGGAGGGGCTCCAGGTGTATCGACGCGAAGGTCCGCTTGCCGGCGCCCCAGTCGGAGCGCTTCTCGAGCAGCTCGGGGCGGGCGAGCGTGATCACCGTGATCGGGACAGTCCGGCTCCACTCCATGAGGTTGTCGATGAAGTCGAGTGTGCCCGAGTCCGCATGATGCAGGTCCTCGAAGACCATGACCACGGGTTGCACGCTGGCCATGCGCTCGAAGAAGGTGCGCCATGCGGCGAAGAGCTGGTCCGAGCTGATGTCCGCGTCGAAGCCGAGCAGGGTGAGCAGCGCCGACTGGATCCAGCGTCGCTCTTCGGGATCGGACACGTGCAGCTCGACGGCGGCACCGATCTTCTCTCGACTGGTGGCCTCGTCGTCCGTCTCAAGGAGTCCAGCCCGCCCCCGAACCATCTCGCCCAGCGCCCAATGAGTGATCCCGTCGCCATACGCAGGGCTTCGACCCGCGTGCCACCACACCTGCCCAGCCAACCCGTCCACGTACTTCAGGAACTCCCACGCCAGGCGTGACTTCCCGATACCGCCCGGTCCGATGACGCTCACCAGGCGTGGCTTTCGCTCGCGCTGCGTGGCATGGAAGAGGTCCTTGATCTGCCGCAGCTCCTCGTCTCGACCCACGAACGGCGCCTCAAGCGTCTCGCTGCGATTCCGGCCGCCGCGCTCCGAGACGACGCGCACCGCTCGCCAGGTCGGGAACGGCTCCGACTTGCCCTTCAGCGCCTGCGATCCGCCGTCCTCGAAGACGATCGACTGTGCCGCCGCGCGCTGGGTCGCCTCGCCAACGAGAACCATGCCGGGCTCGGCCACCGATTGGAGCCGGCTGGCGGTGTTGACGATGTCGCCGGCGACCATGCCCTGGTTCGTGGCCCCGATGGTCACGGCGGCCTCGCCAGTCAACACGCCGCACCTTGCCTGAATGCCGGGGCCGAGCGACCGTACCGCATCGACCAGGTCGAGCCCGGCGCGCACCGCACGTTCAGCGTCATCCTCGCGCGCCACCGGAGCGCCCCAGATGGCCATCACGGCATCGCCGATGAACTTCTCGACCGTGCCGCCGTAGCGATCGATGACCTCGGTTGCCAGCTCGAAGTAGCGGCTGAGCGTCTCGCGGACGTCCTCAGCGTCCCGCTCCTCGGCGAAGGGAGTGAATCCGACGAGATCGGTGAAGAGGACCGATACGATGCGACGCTCGGCTACCGGCTGCGCACCGCCACCGATTGGTGGTGCCTGGGTAGAGGCCAAGGGACTCGAGCCCCCCGTCAGCGCCGTGGCGCACTCAGAGCAGAACTTCGCCCCAGGCGGGTTGACGAAGCCACATTGAGGGCAGGGTGCAGCCAGGGCGGCGGCGCAGTCGTTGCAGAACTTCGCGCCGGGGCGGTTCTCGCTTCCGCAGCTTGGACAGATCAACGCGTCACGACCTCTGAGGCTCCTGGGCCTCGAGAGGATACCGGGCGTTGGTGGATGACAGCGCGGCCAGCGGTGCGGCGCCGAGCCGCTCGAAGATCTCGCGCGCCGCAGCCTGGTCGCCCACCCCTCCGGCGAGGAACCAGCGATCGAGGTGGCAGAGGGCGAGCCGAAGGGGCAGGTCGAGGTCGCGCCAGGCTCCCAGGGCGGCAGTCCACTCGCCTTCAGCCGCGGTGGAGGCAGCGTCCGTCCCCCGCAACGACGCCACCGCTGCGCGGAGGGTGTGCCTTGCAGCCTCCGCCGCGCGGCCCCACAGCCGGTGAGCGTCGAGCGCGCTCAGCGCCTCCTCCGCACCGTCCGCATCGCCGATCCACGCAGCCAGGCGACCGGTCAGGGTCAGCGCCTCAAACTCCTCGAAGCCCTCCGTTCCCTGCGTCGCAGCGCGGGCCAGTTCCAGCGCCTCTGAGAACTTGCCGGCGCACATCTCGAGCATCGCTCGAGCGTGGTTGACCGAACCAACGGCCTCGAGGTCGAGGTCGGCCTCCAGGTCGCCAATCCCCTCGATCGGTCCGGATGCGTCCGCCTCCCCCTGCAGCGCGCCGATGACAGTCTGGGTCACTGCGAAATCGACCCGGTAGACGGTTGGCAGCGGGTCGCTCGAAACATCCGCGAGCGCCGTCAGCGCCCAGCCCCAGTCGCCGATGTCGACCGCCACCACCGTCGCCACGTCCACGAGCTGCAGGGCCATCTCCCGGTTGCCGAGCCGGTTGGCCAGCTCCAGGCCCCTCTGCGCCGTCCGGAAGGTCTCCTGCGGGTCGTCGCTCACGGTCACCCATGCCAGGTTGTTGAGTGCCCGAAGCTGAATTCGGCCAAGGCCCGCCGCCTCGGCCTCGTCGATCGACCGACGGAGGAGGTCGAGCCCCTCGGTGGCCCCCTCCTCGGCGCGAGCGGTGCCGAGCGTGATGCGCGCATCGATGGCGGTCGCATTTGCCGAGCCGATGACCTCGCTTGCCTCGGCCGCCGCGATGGCGCGCTCGGCCCACTCCACGGCCCGGGACCGGTCGCCGCGCAGGAGATGCGCACGGGCGAGCTCCGCGGGCAGCTCCGGCGGAACGGCATGGGCATCCGCACCCGCGGTTGCCGCGCTCCACGCTGCCTCCAGCTCCGCCAGGGCGGTGTCGCTGCGCTGGGCCTGAAGGAGGAGGCTGGCCAGCTGCGCCCGATGCCGCGACGCGCCGGTGGCGTCGTGCAGACCCTCCCGCAGCCCGATCGCGTCCCGAAGGTGCTCCTCTGCCCGGTCGAAGCGGGCCGCGGAGCGCGCGGCCAGGCCCGCCGCCTCGGCCAGATCCGCTCGCGCGGCAGGGAGATCGGTGAGCTTGAGCGCGTCCTCGAGGTGCGTCAGCGCCCGCACGGGGGCATGGAGCGCCTGGGCCCGATCCGCGGCGAGCTGGAGGGCCTCGCGCGCACGGCCCGCGATCGCGGCATCCTCGGGCTGTGGCGCGGCGCCCGAGGTGAGTGCCGCGAGCAGGTGCTCGGCGATCGGCTCAGCCAGGTCCGGGTTGTCGAGCGACTCGAGGTAGGCAACCACCTCGAGATGCCTGGCGCGACGCTGCCGGCGCGACAGGGTGTAGTACGCGACCTCGCGGACAAGCTCCTGGACGAAGCTGAGCTGCCCCCGTCCCGGAGACCGGGGCTCGTCATCCATCGACAGGAACTCGCGCCGCAGGAGGGCACGCACCCGCTCCCCGAATGACCGGGGGTCCTCCGCCGACAGCGCCGACAGCGACTCGGGCGCGAAGCGACGGCCCAGCACGGCGCCGGTGAGGAGGAGGGCGCGGTCGGCGGCGGGAAGGGCGTCGATGCGCGCCGCGATGAGGGCGTGCAGGGACTCGGGAATGTCGGCGATCGACTCGATCGCGCCCGACTCGGAGCGTTCCATCAGCATCCGCGCCATCTCGACCGCGTAGAGCGGGACGCCATCGGCCCGGCGACGAACCGTCGTTACGATCTCCGACGACAGGCCGGGGGCAAGGGCGCCCAGCAGCTCGTCGATCGCCGCGTCCGGCAGGCGGTCGAGGTGCATCGCCGTGAAGTGCGGCAGGCCCGCTCCCCAGGTGGGTCGAGCGTCGAGCAGCTCCGGCCGGCCGAGCGTGAGCACCAGGATCGGTCGGTGCCGCGACCAATCGGCGACGTAGTCGATGAAATCGAGGAGGCCGGGATCGGCCCATTGCAGGTCCTCGAAGACGAGCGCGATTGGTCCCTCGTCGGCCTGTGCCTCGAAGAAACGTCGCCAGGCCGCGAAGAGCTCCTCGCGCTGCGCCTCCTGGGTCCCGCTCGGCTCGAGCAGGGCGAGGAGACGCGGCACCATCCATTCGCGCTCGGCCTCGTCGGGGACCAGCCTGCCGAGCGTCTCGGCCAGTGCCCGGCGCACGAGCTCGGCGGGGTCGCTCTCCGCGATCCCCGCGCTGCGGCGCACCATGTCGGCGAGCGGCGCGAATGCCGTCCCCTCGCCGTAGGCCGGGGCCCGGCCAACCTGCCATCTCGCGCGGGCCGCGGCGTCTCCGGCGCGCTGCTCCAGCTCCCAGGCGAGCCTGCTCTTCCCGATCCCGGCGATCCCGATCACCGAGACGACGCGCATCCGATGCTCCTGCCCGACAGCTGCGAGCAGCTCAAGGAGGGCGCGCAGCTCGGCATCGCGGCCGACGAACGGCCCAGGGTGGCCCGTACGCGACTCCGTCCCCGGGTGCTGCGCCACGCCTACCGCCCGCCACGACGCCACGGCCGAGGCCTTCCCCTTCAGCTGCTGCTCGCCGGCAGGCTCGAATTCGATCGCCTGACCGATGACGCGGCGCGTCACGTCGTCGACGAGGACTGTGCCGGGCTGCGCGGCGCTCTGCAGGCGGGACGCGGTGTTCACCAGGTCGCCGGTGACCATCCCCTGTCCCGTGGCGTCGACCGTGACCGCCGCCTCTCCGGTGGTGATGGCTGCGCGCGCGACGAGGTGGTCGCTGCCGAGGGCCGCGATCCCCTCCACCGCCGCAACCACCTCGAGCGCGGTACGGACCGCACGCTCCGCGTCGTCCTCGTGGGCGACCGGCGTCCCCCAGACCGCCATCACCGCATCGCCGATGAACTTCTCGAGGGAGCCCCCGTAATGCGCGACGGCGGCACGAGCCGTCTCGAAGTACAGCGACTGGATCTCGCGCACGTCCTCGGGGTCCAGCGACTCCGAGAGGGTGGTGAAGCCGACCAGGTCGAGGAAGAGGACGGAGACCAGTCGCCGCTCCGCGAGCGTCGGCCGCGGCTCCGCGACTGCGTGCGCGTTATGGAACGCCGCATCCTCGCGAGCGGCTGGCGCCTCCGGGGAGGAGGTGAGGGCGATCCCGCAGGTCGGGCAGAAGCGGAACTCCGCGGGGTAGCTCAGGCCGCAGCTCGGGCAGTCCATCAGGTTGGCCGCGATTGGCCGAGCCGCGGCACGGGCGTCGCGGCTACTCCCCCGCTTCCTTGGGCTCCTCTTCCTTGGCGAGCGTGATGCCGACCGTGCTCGGGTTGGTCGAGACCAGCACCATCGCGTAAACGATGAAGCGCTCCAGCGTCTTCTCGTGATTCACGATCATGGTCGAGACCCGCGGCGTCTCGTCCTCGCTGATCAGGCCGTAGCGGCGCAGCGCCTTCACGGGGTTGTGGATCAGCTCCTCTGCCTCTCCATCGGCTCCGTCGGGGTCGCCGCTCGGGCTCTTCAGCGCCCTGAAATGCAGCCTGAACGCGGGACTCATCACCTCCGGGGTGATGTCAGTCCATTCCGTGGGAACTCCCCGCTCCCCATACTTCTCCTGCAGCACCGCCCATGCGTCGTCGAACACCGGTCCTCCTCCTTCGCCCTTCGGGGCGCTGATCATAAGTCGGTCCCGATGACCTGCCTAGATGCCATGCCGGTGGCTTGTCGCTGGAATGACAGGGCCGATGTCACCGCGTTGCTGTCGCCACCTGGCCGACGCTCCCATCCTCTGGCCAAGGCCTGCACAAGGCAGGTCAACCAACAGGAAGGTCGAATACCCATGAACGCGTCACAGGAGGGCAACGCCCTCACCATCGACGGCGAGCGACCGGTGCCGCTTGCCTTTCCGGATGAGAAGGCGGAACAACGTCTTCGCGCACGGTTGCGGACGGGCCAGGCGATGTCGGTGCGGATCGCTCCCACCGAGCCGTCCGATGTCCAGGGGCACTCGCTCGACCTGGCGAAGGACTCCATCTGGCTCAAGCTCCTCCTCGAAGGGGACGACACGGAGGGCCACGCCATCCGAGTCACCTTCCCGAGCGCGGCCGACGCGGACAGGTTCCGCCGCAACATGCTCGCCGCGGGAGTCCTGGCCGGTTCGGTCGTCCTCGCCTCGGCAGGGGCCATCGCTCTCACCAGCAACCTGTCGCTGGACGCCAGCGCACCAGTCACGACGCAGGCCCAGTACATGGCACCTGCCCAGCAGGAATACGCCATCCCTGCAGGGATCAACCCTGCCACGAACATGCCCTGGCGGAGCGGATTCCAGGATGGATCCGATGAGGGCCTGAGCGGCGCCGGCGCGGGTGCCGCAGCCGATGCCGCGGTGGGGGCCGACGCAGCCGCGCCCCGGCATCCCGCCGGGACCGTTGGTGGCCCGCTCGCGGGGAACGAGTAGGCAAGCGGCGAAGGGCGGCCCGCGCGGCCGCCCTTCGTAGTGCATTACCAGCAGGGGACCGGATCCGGCTCGCCCCGAGGGGATATGCGAACCGGCCGCCACGGACTACGATACCGGTCCGAAATCAACCGATCGACCTGCGCCGATTGAGGAGACGCAATGGATCTCGAGAAGACCCTCGCAGAAGCCCCCCTGCTGGCCGATCTTGATGCCGGAATCATCAAGCGACTGGCGGAACAGGGCGTTCGTCGCGTCTATCCGGCCGGGGACTGGATCGTTCGGCAGGACGCCCCGGCGTCAGCCCTCTACATCATCCTGCGCGGCCGAGCGCGTGCCGAGAAGGATGGCGAGCAGGACCGCACGCCCAGCGAGCTGTACCCCGGAGACTTCTTCGGTGAGCTGGCGCTGATCGAGGATCACCCGCGAACCGCGAGCGTCCTGGCGGTCGAAGAGACCGAGTGCATCCTGTTCGTCGCCTGGGAATTCACGGCGCTCCTCAAGGAGCACCCGCAGATGGCCGTCCCGATCATGAATGCGCTCATCAAGCGCCTCCATCGGCGAGAGCACAAGCCGGACAAGCCGGACTGATCGAACAGGCCCGCGTCCGGGCCTAGCGCGGGTTGTCGGCCACTGCCGCCAGCACGGCCTTGACCTCGAAGGGGGTCAAACCCGGGTGCTTCGACAGGATCAGGGCGACCATCGCCGCGACGTGCGGCGCCGCGAAGCTGTTCCCGGTCGCCACGGTCGAGCCGCCGTCCTTCCAGGCCATCGGCACGTCCACCCCCCAGGCGCCGAACTCGACCGGGGGCGCCGTGTTGTAGTACAGCCGGAGCGGATCCGGCTCGCCGTGGGCCGCCACCGAGAGGACCGATGAGAAGAGCGACGGATAGCTCGCCGCGGGCACGTTGTTCGCGGCGCTGACGAGCACGATGCGCTTGAAGTAGGCCCGATCGACCAGGTCGTGCAAGACCGGGAAGAGCGTTTCGCTCTTCGACGAGAGGCTGAGGTTCAGGACGTCGATGCCCTGGTCGATCGCCCACTCGAGCCCGGCCGCGAACGCGGCGCCCTTGCCTCGCAGATCAGCCCCGAGGACCCGGACCGAGACCAGTTCGACGTCCGGAGCCATCCCCACGATGATCCCGCCACAGGCCGTGGCATGCCCGTACAGGTCCTTCCCGTCGTCTGGCACGACGTGGGCATCCTCATCGTCGAGCTCCACCGCGACGCTCTCGACGACGCGGCCGGCAAGACGCGGATGGTTGACCTCGAGGCCGCTGTCGATGATGCCCACCCGGATCCCCTTGCCGGTGGAGCCGCCCCACGCCCAATCCCGCGAGATGCCTCGCAGCCGCATCCGGCGCGCGAGGCCGGCGATGTTGGAAAAGGGCTCCGACCATGCCGGAAGGTCGAGGCCACTCACGCTCTTCGACGCGCCCGCTGTGCGTGGCGAGCGACCACCTCGAGGATCTCGCCGATCAGGTTGATGTCGCGCTCGCCCAGGCCGCGCATCAGCGCGACGTGGTCGACCAGGCGCCAGAAGGGACCAGCATCCGGGTCGTCGTCGAGTCCCTCGGTCGCCTTCGAGACAACATCCTCGACCTGCTCGTCGGTCATCGATTCGTCGGCAATCTGGCGGAGGACTTCCCGCAGGAGGCGCACGGTGTCGCGCTGGACCCGCGCGGCCGTGATGGCCGTGGTGGCCTGCCGGGCGAAGATGGCGAGCAGCTCCATGTCCCGCAGCGAGAAGCTCGGCGAGCCGCGCTTGTCGAGGAGCTGCAGGACGCCGATCGAGCCCTCGTCGTCGAGCAGCGGAACGGTCGCGATTGACCGCGGAACGTAGCCGGTGCGCTCGGCCGCTTCCAGGTCGAAGCGTGGATCGGAGGCCACATCGGTCATCGACAGGCCCTGGCCGGTCGAGAAGACGTAACCGGCGATCCCCTCGTTGGTCTTGACCACGAGCCCCACGGCCCCCGCGCCCTGGGCACCGGCGGCGACGCGGAACTCCAGGCGGTCAGGGTCGGTCTCATGCAAGGCGATCGAGCACGCCTCGGCGTCGAAGAGGCTGACCGTGGCATCGACGATCGACTGCAGGAGCCGCGCTTCGACGTCTCCCTGCAGGGTCCGGGCAACAGAAGACCGCCGCCCCACAGCCCGTAAGGCTGTGAGAGCGGCGGTCAGGTCGTCATCGGCGACCACGTTGGTCGCTCAGGCGGTCGGCTTGTGGGCCGAGGTCGGCTTGTGGGCTGCCGTTGGCTTGTGCGCTGCTGTTGGCTTGTGCGCCGAGGTGGGCTTGTGGGCCGAGGTCGGCTTGTGGGCGTGGCCCTCGACGTCGTTGTCATCACGTGCCGAGGTGGGCTTGTGTGCAGACGTTGGCTTGTGGGCCGAGGTCGGCTTGTGTGCGAAGGTGGGCTTGTGGGCCGAGGTCGGCTTGTGGGCGTGGCCCTCGGTGTCGGTGCCGCTCGCTGAAGTCGGCTTGTGGGCCGAGGTGGGCTTGTGTGCGGACGTCGGCTTGTGAGCGGCAGTTGGCTTGTGGGCCGACGTCGGCTTATGGGCATGCCCCTCGGTGTCGAATGGATCGCGCTGGTCGGACATTGTGGTGAACCTCTTCAATCTGCCGAGTGGTCACGCCCCATTGGGGTGAGTGAGCATTCGTTGATCCGTACGGTACGGTTGGTGTCGCGAAAGAATAATGCCTTGCGCGACCGATGCGGTGTCGATTTGCCGACACCCGTCGTCAGCGGTCCGCTCGGTCGGTGAGGGCGCCCAGGTCATTGATCACCAGCGTGTCGTGTTCGATGACGAGCAGACCGTCCTCGACGAGCTGGCTCAGGAGCTTGTTCACGCTCTGGCGGGTCCCCCCGATCATGGCCGCGAGGTCCGATTGGGTGAACGGCCAATCGAGACGGACCTCTCCCGTCGCCTGCGGATCACGCTCGCGGGCGAGCCGCACCAACCGCATCGCGAGCCGCCCGGCGAGGTCAAGGAAGTGGAGCTCCTCAACGTGTCCGGTGAGGCGACGCAGCTCCGACGCGAGGCCGGAGAGGAGCGCCATGCGGAGCCCGCGATCCTGGTCGAGGAGCTGCTGGAATGGCGCTCGAGCCAGGCTTAACGTCTCAACCGGCTCGACTGCCGTGACGGTGGCGGAATGCGGGGCGCCGTCGAGCAGGGCGAGCTCCCCGAAGAAGTCTCCCGGGGTGAGGGTGGCGATGATCGCCTCGTCGCCCTCCGACGAGGGGAGGACGATCTTCACGGCGCCGCTGGCCAGCACATGGAGGGAGTCGCCAGGGTCGCCCTGGTGGAAGATCACCTCGTTGCGTCGGTACCGGCGCGTCACCATCGCCCGGGCAAGAACGCTGAGTCCCTCCGGCTCGACATGCGCGAAGAGCGCGCAGCGACGCAGGCTTCTGCTCACGAATTCCTCGTCCGCCATTCTGTATCCCGACCTCGACGACTGGGCTGGAGGGGGCACGATGCCGTGCCCGATGCCCTCGTGTCAATTCCGCGGCCTACGGGAGCAATGGGTGCCGCCGGTATGATGGGCTCAGCTGGATCGGGCGGGAGTAGCTCAGTTGGCAGAGCGTCAGCCTTCCAAGCTGAATGTCGCGAGTTCGAACCTCGTCTCCCGCTCCAACCGACCTCTTCCTGAAAGCCTTGACACGGCGTGATACGAGTCATATATTGACAATATGAATCGTATCGCCGATGCCGGACGCCCCTACAACAACGAGCTGCGGGCGCAGCAGGCGGAGGAGACGCGATCGCGAATCCTCGACGCCACGATCCGGGTCATGGCGGGCGGCGTCGGCACCCTCTCCATCCCCGACGTGGCGCACGAGGCCGGCGTGTCGGTGCCCACCATCTACCGGCACTTCGGGACGAAGTCGGCGCTCCTGGCCGCCGTCCACCCCCACCTCGGGCGCCGCGCTGGAATCGGAGAGGTGGTCGAACCCGCGTCCGTCGACGAGTTTCGCGAGATGGTCCGCATGGTCTTCAGCCGGCTCGAGTCCCTCGGTGAGGAAGCCCGGGTGGCGATGTCCGGCCCAGCCGCTGACGAGGCGCGACGCGGCCAGATGCCTCAGCGCTATGCCATGAGCCGCCGGTTCGCTTCGGCCATCAGGCCGGACCTGGATGAGGCCGAGCGGGACCGGCTGGCGCGCGTCCTGATCGTCCTGGCCAGCTCCGGGGCGATGCGGACGTGGCGAGACCATCTCGGCCTCTCTGTCGACGTGGCGGCCGAGGACATCCATTGGCTGCTCCGCACCATCACCGCCCCCGCCGCGAAGAGGAAGAACCGATGATCAGCGCCCCAGCCGTGCGACACCTGGCCGACGTCCGCCTGACCGATGCCGCCGAGGTCGGTGGCAAGGCGGCGAGCCTCGGTGAGTTGATGGCCGACGGAGTCCATGTGCCAGATGGCGTGGTGCTGCCCGCGGGCGTCGCCGACCTCGGGCCCGAGGAGCGGGCGACCCTGCTCCGCGATGCCACCGTAGAACTCGGGAACGGCCCATTCGCGGTCCGCTCGAGCGGCGTCTCCGAGGATGGCACCGAGCGATCGTTCGCGGGGATGTTCGAATCCGTCCTGAACGTCTCTCGCGACGCCCTGGCAGCCGCCGTGGACCGGTGCCTCGCCAGCGCCAGGACTGAGCGCCTGGCCGGCTACGAGGCGGATGGCGAGACGGGGATGGCGGTGATCGTCCAGCGGATGGTTCCCGCGGTCGCGGCCGGCGTGGTCCTCACCGCCGATCCGGTGAACGGCAACCGGGAAACGTGCGTGGTGACCGCCGTGCGCGGCACCGCCGATCGGCTCGTCTCCGGCGAAGCATTCGGGGATGAGTGGGCCGTCGTGAAGGGTCATGCCACCCCGCGGCGGCAAGCCGGGCACGCCATCGATCGCCATCAGGCCGCGGCGGTGGCCAACGAGGCGCGACGCATCGCCGCGATCCGCGGCACGCCGCAGGACGTCGAGTGGGCGATCGACGCCGGTGGAGCGCTGTGGATCGTTCAGTCCCGACCGATGACCGCACTGCCGCCCGAGGTCTCATGGGCATCGCCAGCGCGAGGTGCGTACACCCGCCAGCTCCGCTTCGGGGAGTGGATCTCCGAGCCGGTCACGCAGCTCTTCGAGTCCTGGCTCCTCTCGACGATGGAGGATCGCATCCACGCCTTCTACCTGAAGGAGCTGGGGCAGCGCGCTCCGCGGCCGCTCCACGTGATCGTCAACGGCTGGTACTTCTATTCGCTGATGTGGATCTCCGCGGCTTCCATGCTGCGGAGCCTGCCGAGCATCATCGCCCACGTGGTGCGCCACCCAAAGCGCGTCGCCGGCGTGCTGCCGCCGACCGTGCGACACGCGATCCCGATCATGGAACGCGAGTGGCGCGAGGATGTCCAGCCCAGGTATCGCGCCACGGTCGCCGCGGCCGCGGCTCGGGTCGAGACACTCCCGGTGGAAGAGCTTCCCAACCTCATCGACGAGCTGGCCGATGCCGCCGGCGAGTCATTCGCCTGGATCACCGTCCTGAGCGGCGCCGCCTACAAGATGGAGATCAACCTCTCCGGCTTCTACCGCCGGCACCTCGCCAAGTCGCTGGGCGGTAGCCATCTGCCCCTCCTCGCCGGTTTCGCGCTGCCGACCGGGCCCGATCCCCATGCCGTGACCTCGATCGACTGGTGGCATGCTCCGACCCAGCTCCCGGAGGTGCCGCGACCGCCGCAGGACCACGCCCGCGTCGTCGATCAGCGCCGCGCAGCTGAGGCGGCCGCACGAGACGTCCTCTCGGCGAAACCGAAACGGCTGCGCGCCTTCGACACCCTTCTGGCAGAGACGCAGCGCCTCGTTCCGTTGCGCGAGGAGCAGACCCGCGAGTGGACGATCGCCTGGCCGGTGATGCGCCGGGCCGTGGTGCGCATGGGCGAGGCGCTCGTCGAGTCGGGAGCCATCGGCAACGCGGACGAGATCTTCTTCCTGACCAAGGCCGAAGCGCTGGCCGCGCTGGCGGGCGAGCGGCTGGGAGCTACGGTCGACGTCGCCGAGCGTCGTGCAACGCGAGATCGGCGGTCCAGGCTCGTGCCTCCGGCGTTCGTGGGCAACGTCAGTGGCGTGATGCGCTCGATGCCGCGCGCGTTTGCATCGATGATCGGCGCCAAGCGGGCGGATGATGCCCTCGTATCGGGCTCGCCGGCATCTCCGGGTCGTGCAACCGGTTCCGTCCGGGTCGTCCGTGGCCTGGACGACTTCGGAGCCCTCCAGCCCGGCGAGATCCTGGTGGCCCCCATGACCGCACCGGCCTGGACGCCCCTCTTCACGAAGGCAGCGGCGGTCGTAACCGATGTGGGCAGCGCGGCGTCACACGCCTCGATCATCGCCCGCGAGTACGGGATCCCGGCAGTCGTCGGCTGCGGGGACGCCACTGCCCGGCTGCGGACGGGGATGCGGGTGACGGTCGACGGCAGCACCGGAAACGTCCTTCCCGCATAGGATCCGACCGGAGCGTTCCGTACAATCGCAGGCCGATGGAGCGCCTGACCCGCATCCCCTCGATCCTCGGCCGCTCGACGAGCCTGACGATGCTCGCGGCCCTCGGGGCCGCCGCCGCCTCGTTCGTGCTGAACGGGCTCGGGGCCGACCACGTCGTCGTCTTCGTGGTCAGCGCGGCCGCTCTGGCGGCTCTCGCCACGCTCATCGGCCATGGCACCGAGCAGCTCGGCCATCGGTTCGGGCCGCGAACGACCGGCATCCTCCAGTCGGCCCTCGGCAATCTTCCCGAGCTCTTCATCTCGATCTTCGCCCTCCAGGCGGGGCTCGTGGTGGTGGTGCAGACCGCCCTCATCGGCTCGATCCTGGCCAACCTCCTCCTGGTGCTGGGCTTGGCCTTCCTCCTGGGAGGCCTCCGGAACGGGACCCAGAAGTTCCACGCACCGGCGGTCCGCAGCATGGCGACCCTGCTCGTCCTGGCGGTCGCAGCCCTGGCCATCCCCACCTTGGCCACGGCGCCGGGCGCGCCTGATGCGGGCCACGCCATCGATCTGAGCGTGATCGTGTCGGTCATCCTGCTGGTGATCTTCGCCGCCTCGATCCCCTTCTCGATCGGCGGCGGGATCGGCGCGAGCGCAGAGGTCGAAGCGACGCCACCCGAGTCGATCTGGCCCCTGGGCCTGACGCTGGCGGTGCTGCTGCTGGGTGCTGGCGGAGCGGCGCTCACCTCGGACCTCTTCGTCGAAGCGCTTCGCCCGACGATGGCCAGCCTGCGGATCTCGGAGGCGTTCGTGGGGCTCGTGATCGTGGCGATCGCGGGGAATGCGGTCGAGAACGTGGTGGGAGTGCAGATGGCGGTCCGCAACAAGGCGGACCTGGCGGCGAGTCTCATCCTCAACAGCAGCCTGCAGGTGGCGATCGCGCTCACGCCGGCACTCGTCCTGATCTCGCTCTTCGTTGGAGGCGGCGCACTGACGCTCGTGCTGAGCCCGCTCCTGCTGGGCGCGGTGGCGCTCTCAGCGATCCTGGCGGCGCTCATCGTCTTCGACGGGGAGAGCACCTGGCTCGAGGGCCTGGCCCTGCTGGGGCTCTACGTCATCATCGCCGCCAGCGTCTGGTACGGCCCGCCGATCCACGTTTGACGGTCATCGCCGCGCGCTGATACGCGACCGTCGCCGCTTCGTATGGAGGTCGATGGTGAGCGCTTGGTCGTCCGCCACGCATGATTGGAGGGTAGGAGCCAAATGTACGCAAGGACGTTCCTGATCGTCGGCGGGGCGGTGCTGCTGCTGCTGGGCCTGGTGGGCTACGCCGGAATCTTCAGCAAGGAGAGCACCCCGTGGTTCTGGCTGGACGACGGCGAGAACCTGGCCCACACGTTCCTGGGCATCGTGGCCCTGGCCGCCGTGTACGTCCCGGGACTCAACTCGGCCTTGAGGCCGTACTACCGCGGCATCGTCGCCCTGGTCGGCGTCATTGCGCTCTTCTTCGCGGGCTACGGCTTCCTGCAGGCGAGCGGCGCGGACCCGAACACCTTCGGAATCTCGAACCTGGAGAACCCGTCCGACAATGTGCTGCACCTGGTGGTCGGCATCGTGGCGCTGGCTGCCGCGTGGATGGGATCGCCTGACAAGGGAATGGCCGCCGCGTAGGCGAGCGAAGCGAGCGGAGGTGTCGACCGACATGGCGACACCTCCTTCTCATCTGCCCATGAACGAGCGCACGCATCGCCCGGGCCTGGCGACCGCAATTCCGATCGTCGGCAGCCTCGGCCCGCTCGGCATCGTCGGGGCAGTCCTGGCGGCGACCGCACCGGCGACGATCGCGTGGGACGCCGTCGGCGCCGTCGGCGGGCGATGGCTGTTCCTCATCGGGCTGTGCCTCCTCGTCGGCGCGTCCTTCGTGGGAACCGTCATCTACCCGCAACCCCGCAGCTCGCTGCTGCGGCTGTCGGCAATTGCGTGGGTTGCGGGCGGCATCGGCCTCATGCTCGTCCTGCTCGCGCTCATCGGCACCCCGCTGAACGTGCCGCTCTGGCGCGTGGCGGTCCTGCGGACGACTCCGCTGGTCGTAGCGGGTGTCCTGATCGCGGTCGAGTGGCGAGCTCCGCGTCCCTCCGTGCGAGGGATGGCGGCCATCGGCATCGCGGCGGCCGCCGCGATGCTTGCCGACGTCGGAACCGCGCACATTGCGGGATTGGCCGAGGCCGGCGAGGCACATCCCGAGCATGTCGAAACGTTCGTCCACTGGCTCCACGTCCTCGCGGTCGGGACCTGGGTCGGCGGCCTTGCGGCACTCCTGGTGAGCGTGGGAGGCCTGCGCCGAGAAGAGGTGGGGCCGGCAGTACGCCGCTTCTCGAAGAGCGCGGGGATCGGGATCGGGCTGGTGGCGGTGACCGGGCTGATGCGTGCCGCCCAGGAGCTCGGGCCGCTCGACAACCTGCTGACCACCGACTTCGGCCGGATCCTCATGGCGAAGTCCTTCCTGCTTGGCGTCCTGGCGGTCCTGGGAGCCGGCCAGCGGCTCTTCGGCGTGCCCGCCGCCGCGCAGCGCCTGGGACTACTGCGCTGGATCGGAAGGACGGAGCTGAGCGTCGCGGCGGTGGTCATCCTCCTGGCGGCCGCCCTGGTGAACGTTCCCGCGCCGGCGTGACCTCCCCCCCTTCCTCGGGCGGTCGAACGGCGCTGAAAGCGCGCAGCACCAGCAGGTCGTAGACGATCTTCAGTCCCCCGCCGATCACGAACGGAAGCCCGGCGAGCGGGACGTTCTGGAGGAGGGGCGTGGCCAGTGAGGGCGACACCGCGGCCCCCAGGCTGCGCGCGATGCCCGTCACGCCCGCCGCGGCGGACCGCTCATCGGGATCCACCACCGCGATCGTGTACGACTGGCGCGTCGGCACGTCCATCTGGCTGATTGCGAATCGGGCCAGCAGCACGCCGACCGCCAGGGGCAGGGTCGGCATCAGCGGGACAAGGATGAGCAGGACATTCGAGGGCAGGTGGGTGAAGACCATGGTGTTGATCAGGCCGATGCGCGCGGCCAGCCGCGCGGCGGCGAGCGCCGAGATCCCGGCCAGGATGTTCGCTCCGAAGAAGATGGCGCCCAGCGCCGCCGGATCGGCCCCGAATCGCTGGTGGAACCAGTACGCGATCAGGCTCTGCATCACGAAGCCGCCGGCGAATGCGTCGAGGCTGAAGAGCGCCGCCAGGCGCAGGACGATCCCGCGTGACCGATGCAACCCGAGCCGCGTGGCAACCGACGTCTGCGCTGCAATGGGTACCTCGACCGCATCCGAGACGCGCCAGAAGAGGGCGGCCAGGGCGATCCCGATGACGGCGTAGCCGACCACGATCGCGCGGTATGAGTCGATCTCGCTCGTCCCGGATGCCTGCAGCGCCTGGGCGATGATCCCCGCCGCCAGGGCGCCGGTGGCGGTGGCCAGGGAGCCGGCCAGGTTGTACCAGCCGAAGACCCGGGTCCGGTCGCGGTCGGGAAGCGTCTGCGAGAGGGACGCCTGCTCGACCGCCAGGAAGGGCCCCACCTCGTTGCCGCTCGGGCTGATCACGCCGATGGTGGCGGCCAGCAGCAGGATCCACGGGTCGTGGGCGATGGCGAAGGCGATCCCGGCGATGAGCATCAGCGCGGCGCCGGCGACGAGGATCCGGCGACGTCCGAGGCGGTCGGCATGGGTCGTCAGCCAGAGGCTGATCGCCGCGTCACCAACCAGGGTCAGCGTGAGGATGACGCCAACCATCGCGCCGCTGATTCCAAGCGCAATCAGGTAGAGCACGAGCACGACGGAGAGAAGCCCGTAGCCGAACATGCGCAGGATGCGCGTGGCAAAGAGGAGCCGGGCGTCGTCGGTCATCGGTCCGCAAGGCTAGCGGAGCGGCGATGGTTACTGGCGCGTGCCGTCGACCAGGCTCAGCGTCCCGGAACCGCCCATGACCGTCTCCTCAAAGACGACCCCGGTCCCCGGGGCGTACCACTTCCGCTCGTGTACGTCCGGCGTCAGGAGGCTCCACTCCTCGGTGACGAGGATGCGATCGAAGGAGTTGGCCGGGACCGTGATGCTCTGGTCGAGCTCGTAGACCTTGGCCACGTCCTCGGCCTGGCCCTCGTAGAACTCCTGCCGGTAGACGTCTCCCACCCGCGGGTCGGCCAGCATGAGGATGCCCGGCAGCGCGCCATCCACGCC
>DATJIJ010000119.1:0-6311 GCA_035493355.1 Candidatus Methylomirabilota bacterium | reverse complement strand
GAACCAGTTCACTTCGAATCGGGCCTCGTCGATGGGGCGCATGGCATGATGCCGGGCCATGCGTCTGCGGCCGTACCTTACCCTGCTGCGCGGCAATCCCGCCTTCAGCCGACTCTTCGCCGCCCAGCTGATCAGCTTTGCCGGCGACTGGTTTGCGACGGTGGCGCTGCTGGGGCTCGCCCTGGAGCTCACCGGCTCGCCGGCGATCGCCTCGCTGCTGCTTGTCGTGCAGACGGGAGCCTTCGCCCTTGCTTCGCCGATCGCGGGCGTCCTGGCGGATCGACACGACAGGCGCCGGCTGATGGTGATCGCCGACCTGGCGCGAGTCCCGGTGGCCCTCGCCTTCCTGCTCGCGCGCGATCCGGAGACGCTCTGGATCGCCTTCGCCGCGGCGGCGCTCCTCTCGCTCGGGGCGGCGGTCTTTGAGCCGACCAGCTCCGCCTCGCTGCCCAACCTCGTCGAGGAGGGCGAGCTGCCGGAGGCGAACGTCCTGATGGGAGCGGCCTGGGGGACGATGCTGGCGGTCGGCGCGGCGCTCGGCGGCCTGGTGGCGGCGACGCTCGGACGGGACGTGGCGTTCGCCGTCAACGCTGCTTCGTTCGCGGCCTCCGCCTTCCTCATCGTGGGCATTCGGCGCTCGTTTCGGGCGGTCCCCACCCAGCAGGCGATCGGTGCGACGGTCCACCGCGGGCTCGCCGGAGTCGCGGAGTCGATCCGGGTGGTGCTCCGCTTCGCCCGCGGCAACCGAACCCTTGCCGCGCTGCTCCTCTCGAAGACGACCTTCGGTGTCGGGACCGGCGTGATCCTGATGCTGGCCGTCTTCGGGCGCGACGTCTTCGAGGCTGGAGATGCCGGGATCGGGATCCTCTTTGCTGCGCGCGGGCTCGGTGCGCTGCTCGGCCCGTTCCTGGTCCGTTCGATCGTGGGCGTGAGCGAACGCGGGCTGATTGCCGGGATTGCCGCGTCGTTCGGGATCTTCGCGCTCAGCTACGGACTCCTCCCCCTCGCGCCGATCCTCCCGCTGGCCGCCGTTGCCGTCTTCGCTGGACACCTGGGGGGTGGCGCGCAGTGGACCCTCTCGTCGTACGGGCTACAACGCGCCGCCCCGGATGCGATCCGTGGACGCGTCTTCAGCTTCGATTACGGCCTGGTGACGCTGACCATCACCGTATCAACGCTGATCGCCGGGTTCCTGGCGGAGCGGTTCACGCCGGCTGCCACGACCTGGACGATGGTCGGGCTGGCGGCGGTGGCTGCCACTGGGTGGATCGTCTTCGCGCGCCCGGTCTGGCAACGGCCCGCCGGGTAGGATCCGTCCATGCGCAACGTCGACGCCGAGCAGGTCCGCGCCGCTGCGCCGATGCCGCAACTGCTCGACGCGATCGAGGCGGCCTACCGGGATGTCGCCGCCGGGCGCGATCGGTCGCCGATCCGCTCACGGATTCCGATGGAAGCCGGCGACATGCTGCTGATGCCTGGCCTGCGAGATGGCGGGGCCGGCGCATCGGTCAAGCTGGTGACGGTCATGCCCGGCAACGCCGCCCGCGGCCTGCCGACGATCCATGCAGTCGTCGCCTGGCTGGACGCGGAGACGGGCGAGCCGCTCGCCATCCTCGACGGTCCTACCGTGACGGCGATGCGGACCGGTGCGGCATCTGGGGTGAGCACCCGCCTCCTCGCTCGAGGGGACGCCCGCGTCCTGGCGGTATTCGGCGTCGGCGCCCAGGCCGCATGGCAGGTGCGGGCGGTCATGGCAGCCCGGGAAATCGACGAGGTTCGGGTCTTTGCCCCAACTGTCTCCCGCCGCGACGGCTTCGCGGCGAGCATGGCCGCGGAGCTTGGAGCTTCAGTCAATGTGGTCGCGGCGGAGAGCGCCGAGGAGGCGGTTCGCGGCGCCGACGTGATCTGCTGCGCCACCACGTCCTTCGAGCCGATCTTCTCCGCCGAGTGGGTTGCGCCGGGGACGCATGTGAGCGCGGTCGGCAGCTTCCAGAAGGGTATGGTGGAGCTCCCGCCGCAGCTCTTCGCGGCCGCCGCGCTCGTGGCGGTGGACTCGCGAGCGGCCGTGCTGGAAGAGGCGGGCGACCTGCTGGCTGCGATCGAGACGGGCCGCCTGACGCCCGACGGATTCGTGGAGATCGGCACGGTCGATGCCGGGTGGGCGGCAACGCGCGACGCATCGGCCATCACCGTCTTCAAGAGCGTTGGCCTGGCGATCCAGGACCTCGCCACCGCCGAGCTGGTTATGGCCAACCTCGGCCGGGACGACGGGGACTAGGTCGGGCCCAGGAACCTCAGGGCGAGCCCGCCATCGGCAGCGAGGCCGCGGGCGAGGGCGGAGAGGAGCCGCTCAGCGGCAGGCCCCCACTGCTCGCGGAAGCTGGCGAGCCGCGGGTCGGGCGGGTCGACCTCGGTCACGAAGCCCGCGATCTCCGTTGCGGAGCGATCCACCCAGGCGTAGCCCCAGGTCCATCCGCGCTCGAGCCACTCCAGGTGCCGGCTGCGCGCCAGGGGCTCGAGATCCCACGGTTCGACCACGCCGCGGAAGGCACCGAGCGCGGTGGGATCCTCGTCCCCGGCCTCGACAATCACCGGCGAGGGATCGACGGATGGCGGTGGCGGCGGTGCGACGGCGCCCTCAACCCCGGTCTGCCCGCCGCCCGGCAGTTGTTGGTCCGGCGGTGGTGTTGGGAGCGGCGTTGGCGTCGGGGCCGGAGTTGCGGTCGGGACCGGCGTCGGAACGGCGGTAGCTACCGGCGTCGGGATGGGCGTGGCAACCGGAGTGGCCACGGCGGTGGCAGCCGGAGTGGCAGTGGGCGGTGCGGGCGTGGCGGTGGGCGGCGCCGGCGTGGCGGTTGGGGCAGGCGTTGCCGTGGGTGCGGGCGTCGCGATTGGGGTCGGTGACGGGCTGACTGAGGGAGCGCCGCTCACCGTGACGCCGGGGTAGTAGTAGATCAGCATGATCTCGGCGGCGGTCTTGCCGGCCAGGCCGCAGGCCTGGGTGCCCCACTGCCAGGCCTTCCAGCCGGTCGCGTTGGCGCCGCATGCCTCGCCTGGCGTGCCGGCGTTGTAGTAGGTCGGGAAGATCGCCCCGTTCTTGACGACGACCGTGGCCCAGGTCGCATCCACGGCCGCCGCCGCGCTGCTCCAGGTGGCCTTGCTCGGATCGTAGACCTGGTCATAGGTGTCGTCGCGGAGGTCGAAGCATTCGCCGACGGTGTTGATCCCGCCGCGCCAATGGAGCACCTGGTACCAGGCGTAGTGCTTCACGGCCAGGGCCCCGGAGCGAAGCGACTCGGTCGTCCACGATCCGATCCACTCGCGCGAGAGCACGTTCTTCGTGTAAGCCCTGAAATCGACGGTCTCGACGGCGCCGGTGGCGTGACGGAAGACCTTGATGGTGGGCGGCGGATCGGACTGCGAGGTCCAGCTCGAGCAGGACGCGGCGGCGGCCGGCGCCACCCATGCAGGCAGGCCGCCGGCGAACGCGATGAGCACAGCCAGTCCGGCTGCGACGAGGGCACGTCGAGGCACGGTCGGATGGTGCGGTCCACCAGACCGCACCGGAACCCACCGAAGGTCCTACGCCGTCAGGCCCAGCGGTGGACACGCTCCCGGATGCGGTCGAAGCCGAGCTCGTCGCACAGGGCCAGGAACTCGTCACGGCGCACGCCAACCCACTCCAGCGAGTCGAGGTCGCCGGAGATCGCCGCGTCGGCGTTCAGGGTGGCGAGCCGTTTGTAGAGGAAGGCGTCGGCACGCTGCTGCTGGAGGGTCGCTGCCAGGCGCACCGCATTGCGGAGCGGCAGGTCCCATTCCAGCGGCGACGCGGGAATATCCTCGAGGTGCTTGAACTTGGCCAGCACCGACGCCGCGCTCTTTGATCCCCAGCCGGGGAGTCCCGGGTAGCCGTCGGAGCTGTCGCCGACGAGGGCGAGGTAGTCCGGGATGCTCTCCGGCTCGACGCCGAACTTGGCGACGACGCCGGCCTCGTCGTAGGTGATCGTCCGCATCCGATCTCGGAGGACGATGCGCTCACCCCGGACGCATTGCGCCAGGTCCTTGTCGACGCTGCAGATCACGACCTGTTCGAGCCGCGGGTCGTCGGCGAAGCGCGCGACACCGGCGGCGATCCCGTCATCGGCCTCGTCCTCGACCATCGCCCAGGTCGTGATGCCCAGGGCGCGCAATGCGCGCTCCGCGTCGTCGAACTGGGTCAGCAGCTGCGGGTCCATGCCGACACTGCTCTTGTAGCGCGGGTAGACGTCGTTGCGCCAGGACTCGATGACGTGGTCGGTGGCCGCGGCGATGTGGGTGGCGTCCGGCTCGCGCAGGAGCGAGAGCATCGACTCGATCAGGCCGCGCACCGCGTTGACCGGCCGCCCGTCCGGCCCGTGCTCCTCGGGGCGCGAGTAGTAGGCGCGGAACAGCTCGAAGGTGGCGTCGACGAGGTGGAGCTTCACCCGTCCATGCTAAGCGTCAGACCGCGAGCGGCTCCCGGTATTCGCCGTACTGCCGCCGGAGGAGGTTGCACATCTCGCCGATGGTGGCGTACGCCTCCACCGCGGCGATGATCGCCGGCATCAGGTTCTCGCCGTCGGCCGCATCGGCCCGCAGCCGGTTCATGGCCCGCGAGTGAGCGTCGGCGTCGCGCTCCGCCCGGGTGCGCAGGAGGCGGTCGAGGTGGCGGCGCTCCTGGTCGGCGCCAATCTCGAGCAGCGGGATGCGGAGCACCTCGTTCGGGTCGGCGAAGGCGGTGACCCCGATGGTCTCGCGCTCGTGCTCCTCGAGCACGCGTGCCTGCGCGTAGGCCGCGTCGGCGATCTCGGCCTGCGGGTAGCCGGCCTCGATGGCGGCCAGCATCCCGCCCATCTCGTCGATGTGGCGGATGTACTGCCAGGCGGCCTGCTCGGTCTGGTTGGTGAGCGTCTCGACGAAGTACGAGCCGGCCAGCGGGTCCACGGTGTTCGCCGCGCCGGACTCCTCGGCCAGGATCTGCTGCTGGCGCAGGGCGAGCAGTGCGGCCTCTTCCGACGGGACTGCCCACGCCTCGTCGTACGCATCGGTATGGAGGCTCTGGGTGCCACCCAGGACTCCGGCCAGGGCCTGGATGGCGACGCGGGTCAGGTTGTTCTGGGGCTGCTGGGCGGTGAGGGAGACGCCGGCCGTCTGAGTGTGGAATCGCATCCAGGTCGACCGCTCGTTCTCCGCCCCGAACCGCTCGCGACACAGCTTGTGCCACATCCGCCGCGCGGCCCGGAACTTGGCGATCTCCTCGAAGAAATCGTTGTGGCTGTTGAAGAAGAACGAGAGGCGCGGCGCGAAGTCGTCGAAGCGGAGGCCGCGCGCAAGGGCGTCCTCGACGTAGGCGATCCCGTCGGCGATCGTGAAGGCCAGCTCCTGCACCGCGGTCGAGCCGGCCTCGCGGATGTGGTAGCCGCTGATGCTGATCGTGTTCCAGCGCGGCATCTCGCGCGTCCCGAACTCGACGGTGTCGGTCACCAGCTTCAGCGACGGGCCGGGCGGGAAGATGTATTCCTTCTGGGCGATGAACTCCTTGAGGATGTCGTTCTGCAGCGTCCCGGTAAGCTCCGCGCGGGGCACGCCCATCTTCTCGGCGGCCACGATGTACATCGCCCAGATCATGGCGGCGGGGGAGTTGATGGTCATGCTGGTGCTGATCTCCCCGACCGGGAGGCCGGCGAGCAGGATCTCCATGTCGGCGAGGCTGCTCACCGCCACGCCGCAGGTGCCGAACTCGCCCGCGGCCAGCGGCTCGTCATGGTCGTATCCGTACAGGGTCGGCATGTCGTAGGCGATCGAGAGACCTGTCCCACCGGCCGCGATCAGCTTCTTGAAGCGATCGTTCGTGTCCTCCGCGGTGCCGAAGCCCGCGAACATGCGCATCGTCCAGAGGCGGCCGCGGTACCCGGTCGGGTGGATCCCTCGCGTGAAGGGCGGCTCACCCGGCAGCCCCACGTCCTCGGCCTGGTTCCAGCCATCGGCCTCGTCGGCCGGCGGGCTGAACCGATAGCGCGGCCGGTCGCGGTCGGGGTCGTTGGCCGGATCGGCCAGGTCAGCGGGGGTGTAGAGACGGTTGATCTCCACCCCCGACTGGGTGATGAAGCGACGCTTGCGCTCCGGCGGTGGCTGGCTCACGGGCCCCATATTGGCGGCTGGACCGATGCCGTCGCAACCGTGCCATCCCTACGGATAGAGGCCCCGCAGCGCCGTCGCTTCGGCGACGCGTCCGACGGCGACCATCATCGCCGCGCCGCGCAGGTCGACCCGCTCGCGCTCGGCCGTGGCCA
>DATJIJ010000118.1:0-3254 GCA_035493355.1 Candidatus Methylomirabilota bacterium | reverse complement strand
GCGATCTCGTCGATCCCCTTTCGCAGCGACGCCAGCTCGGCGGTCAGCTCATCGGGGGTGATGGCGGCGTATGACCGATCCAGCCCGGCCGCGATCAGTGCGCGCATCAGGCTCGATGGCGAGACACCACGTCCGCGGGCGACTTCCTCGACTCGCTCGAGCAGCGCATCGGGCATCCGCAGCGAGACGATCTGCCGCATCGTATCGGGGGCAGGCTCGTGGATCGGCTCCGGAAGGGCCGCCAGCTCGGCGAAGACGCTCAGCTGCTCGGCTGCCGCTGCCGGCTTGCGCTTCATGCCGGCCATCGTACTGCGCCTGTCATACGGGCGAGGGCACCGCCGCGTCCACCTGGGAGGACCACGTGGCGGGCGATCCCTCGCCGCGGCTAAGGAGCGCGAGGAACTCGCGGTTGCCATCGGCCCCGATGACGGGCGAGCCGATGAGCCCGCTCGGGGCAAGCCCGGCGGCGGCCGCGTCGTCGCCGAACTGCACCAGCACCCCACGGTGCGTCGCCGGGTCTCGCACCACCCCGCCGCGGGGGACGGCGTCGCGGCCGGCCTCGAACTGGGGCTTGACCAGGGCGACCACCCGCCCTCCCTCCGCGAGCAGGCCGCGCACCGCCGGAAGCACGAGGCGCAGCGAGATGAAGGAGAGGTCGAGCGTGGCCAGGTCGATCGGCTCGGGAAGGGCCATCAGGGTCCGCAGGTTGGTGCGCTCCATGCTCACCACCCGCGGATCGCGAGCGATGCGGTCGAGCAGCTGGCCCCGTCCGACATCCACGGCGTAGACGATGCGCGCACCGCGCGCGAGCAGCACGTCGCTGAAGCCGCCGGTCGAGGCACCAGCGTCGAGGCAGCCGAGGCCCGTCGGGTCGAGGTCGAAGGCATCGAGGGCGGCCTCCAGCTTCTCGCCCGCGCGGGACGCCCAACGGCGGCGCGCGACGACCGACACCTCGGCGTCGGGGGCCACCAGCTGGCCAGGCTTCAGGGTGCGGGTCCCCGCTCCAGCGAGCTCCACCTCACCGGCCAGGAGCAGCGCCTGGGCAGCAGCCCGACTCGGCGCCAGGGCGCGATCGACGAGCAGCTGATCGAGGCGGACTCGGGTCACGCCCGTCAGGCGGCGCTGGCGCTCGACGGGTCGCCGGGAGGCGATGCGGGCGCTTCCAGGCCGAGCGCGTCGCGGACCTGGGCCAGGATGCCGGGAACATCGATCCGCTGCTGGCGCCTCAGGTCCTCGACCGCGCCGTGGTGGACGAACCCCTCCGCCAGCGCGACCTTGAGGAGCGGCACCCGGATGCCGGCGCGATTCAGGGCATCCAGCACGCCATCGCCGAAGCCGCCCATCGCGGCGCTCTCCTCTGCGGTCACCACCAGTCGCCTTCCGGCCGCCTGCGCAGCGATCAGCTCCTCGTCGAGCGGCTTCGCCCAGCGAGCGTTGATGACCGTCGACGCCAGGCCGTGATCGCGCTCGAGTGCCTCGGCCACCTTCAGCAGGCGCTGGACAATCGGCCCGAAGCCGACGAGCAGCACGTCGCCGCCCTCGCTCAGCACCTCGCCGCGCCCAATCTCGAGCCCGGTCCCCTCTCGGTCCGGCAGGTCTTCGCCCGGGTCACGAGGGTAGTGCAGGCTGATCGGCCCCTCCTGGGCGAACGCGGTGACCACCATGTCCCGCATCTCCTGCTCGTCCTTCGGCGAGCCGATGACCAGGTTCGGCAGCGCCCGCTGGGCGGAGAGGCTGAACATCCCCTGGTGGCTGGTCCCGTCCTCCCCGACGAGGCCGGCGCGGTCGATCGCCAGCAGGACTGGCAGGTCGTTCTGGCAGATGTCGTGGACGAGCTGGTCGTATGCCCGCTGGCTGAAGGTGGAATAGAGGGCCACCACGGGGCGCTTCCCGCCCAGCGCGAGGCCGGCGGCCATGGTGACGGCGTGTTGCTCGGCGATGCCGACGTCGAAGAGGCGGGACGGAAATCGGGAGCCGAAGCGGGCGAGGCCCGTCCCGGTCGGCATGCCGGCGGTGATGGCGCAGATCCGGTCGTCATCGGTCGCCAGGCGGACGAGCTCCTCGGCGAAGGTCGCGGTGTAGGTCTTGGGGCGGCGCCGTGGCTCGCTCTCCGGCGGAAGTGGCTCCTCGGTCGGATCGATCAGGCACAGGTCGATCGGCGGCAGGCTCGCCCCGTGGAAGCTGACGCTGTCCATCTCGGCCGGCGCGTAGCCCTTCCCCTTGATGGTCTTGACGTGCACGACCACGGGTCCGGGCAGCGCGAAGGCGCGCTCGAAGCTCAGCTCCAGCTCGGGGAGGTCATGGCCGTCGAGGACACCGATGTAGGTGATCCCCATGTCCTCGAAGAAGCCGACCTTCGCCCACGATCGCTTGAACCCCTCCTTCGCCCAGCCGAGGGCGTTGAAGAGGAGGCGGCCGATGATCGGCACGCGGGGCAACACTCGCTGGGTGGCTGACTTCGTCCCCTGGTAGGCAGGGCTCAGGCGCAGCTTGTTGAGGCGCGTCGAGAGGCCTCCCACCGAGCGGCTGATGCTCATCTCGTTGTCGTTGAGCACGATCAGGAGGCGGTGCCGGTCGTCGCCGAGGTGGTTGAGCGCCTCCAGCGTCAGGCCGCTCTGGATCGCCGCGTCGCCCACGCAGACCGCGATCCGCTGCGTCCGGAGTGGGTCATCTGCCGGGCGGAGGTCGCGAGCCGCGGCCAGCCCGACGGCGATGCTGACTCCGGTGCCGGCGTGGCCGCCATCGAAGACGTCGTGCTCGCTCTCGCTGCGCCGCGGAAAGCCACCGACCCCATCCAGCTGGCGAAGCGTATGGAAGCGATCCCGGCGCCCGGTCAGCAGCTTGTGGGCGTAGGCCTGGTGCCCGGTGTCCCACACGATCCGATCGCGAGGGGAGCTCATGACCCGATGCAGGGCAAGCGTGATCTCGACGGCTCCGAGCGAGCTGGCCAGGTGGCCGCCGGTACGCTGGACGGTCCGGATCATCTTCTCGCGCAGCTCGCCGGCGAGCGTCTCCAGCTCTGCGGGATGCATGCCGCGCAGCTCCGCGGCATCGGTCAGTCGGTCGAGGATCGGCAAGGAGCTCTCCGGTACGCGTGGCGCGCGAAAGTATAGGTCAGCACGGCTGCTGCCCCTAGTCGAGCACCTTGGTCAGAAAGTACGAGGTCTTCGAGACCTCATACCCCTCCCGAGCGTAGAACTGGTGCGCCCGCTCCCTGGTGATGCGGGTCGCGACGACCAGGCGCTGGCATCCGC
>DATJIJ010000117.1:0-2316 GCA_035493355.1 Candidatus Methylomirabilota bacterium | reverse complement strand
TGGATCAGCCAGTGATTGTTCCGTCCGTTCTCCGCGATCCAGCGGAGGGCGCAGTCCTGCACGAACCAGACGCCGAAGGCGACGGCAATCCAGCGCCGGGCGGTATCGCGCGTCCGGCGAAACACCGCCGCGATCACCGGGAACGACTCCGTGACGACGGAAACGGTGATCAGCCAGAACCCCGGCACGCTGTTAGCCATTGAGCGGATTATCCGTCGGGCAGAAGGGTGGGCAGGGCCAGGCTTCCTCCGCGAGCACGCCTTGCCAGAGGTCCTCGTTGTCGGCGCTGACCCCCACCAGGATGATCGCCGGCTGCCCCCGCGCGTCAGTCCCGTAATAGTACCTGAGTCCCACACAGCCCGGCTGCGCCAGGATCTCGTCGATGATGCCCCGGTCGAAGCGGCCGCCGAGGATGCCGTGGCCGCCCCGCGCCTGCGCCGCCCGCCGGTGTGTCGCGGCGAGCGCGGCGGCATCGTACAGCGAAATGTGCTGGTCCCTCGGTTCCGACGGCTGCATGGATCGACCTCGCGGGCGCGGGAGGTGGTCGCTGGCAGGCCCCGCTCGAATATCCGCGGGGACCCCACGGCGCGATACTGTCACAAGTGACAGTATCCCTCTCCGTGTAGTCCTCTGTCCTACGTCGCGATTCCCCCCGGTCGCACACCGCCGGTTCCCCCAAGCCGATGCCTCGTCCCGGGTGCAGATCGTACTCTTGGGCGTTCCAGCGGCGCCGGTCGTACCTTTCACCATCCCCGGAAGGCCACGACCATGACGGTACCGGCAGCTCTCGAGAACGAACGATTGCTCGAGCTCTTCTTCTCCCAGTCGCTGGACGGGTTCTTCTTCATGATGCTGGACGAGCCGGTCGAATGGAGCGATCGGGTGGACAAGGCAAAGGTGCTCGACTTCGTGTTCGACCATCAGCGCATGACCAAGGTGAACGCCGCGATCGTCACGCAGTTCAACGCGCGGTCCGCCGACGAGCTGCTGGGCATGACGCCGGCGCAGTTCTTCGCGCACGACCTGCCGGCCGCCAAGGCCCGCTGGCGCGAATTCTTCGACCGTGGCCACCTGCACCGCGAGACCGACGAGCGGCGGCTCGACGGGTCACCGATGCGGATCGAGGGCGACTACATGGTCATCCATGACGGCCAGGGACGGATCGCCGGCCACTTCGGCATCCAGCGTGACGTCACCGACCGCCACCTCGCCGGCGAGGAGCTGCGCGCGTCGCGCCAGCAGCTGCGCGCGCTCGCCGCGCGGCTCCAGCAGGTGCGCGAAGACGAGCGCACCGGCATCGCACGGGAAATTCACGACGAGCTGGGCCAGGCGCTGACCGGTCTCCGACTCGACATCGCGTGGATGAAGCGCAAGCTCCCGCCGGATCACGAAGCGGTGGAGCAGTGCGGCTCGATCATCCGCCGAATCGACGGGACGCTCGACTCGGTCCGGCGCATTGCGACCGAGCTTCGTCCGAGCGTCCTCGATCAGCTCGGCCTCGCCGCGGCGCTCGAGTGGCAGGGGCACGAATTCGCGACCCGCACGGGGCTCGAGGTCGAGATGGAGATCTCGCCCGACGACGCCTGCATTCCGGACGAGGTGGGGAGTCCCGTCTTCCGGATCCTCCAGGAGTCGCTCACCAACGTGGCTCGCCATGCGCAGGCCAGCCGGGTCTTCATCCGGCTCCTCCAGGCGGATGACCTCCTCACGCTGGAGGTCTCCGACAACGGAATCGGTATCGCCCCCGAGCGGATGAAGGGCACCACCTCCCTCGGCCTCATCGGCATGCGGGAGCGTGCGCTCGCCTGCGGTGGCGATTTCAGGATCACGGCGCGGCCCGGCGGCGGCACCGCCGTGCTCCTGACCGTTCCCTACGCGTGCGGAGGTGAAGCATGATCCGGGTCGCCATCGCCGATGACCATCCGATCGTCCGGGAAGGCCTCCGCCGCATCGCGAGTGAGGGAGCGGGGATCGCGGTCACCGGCGAAGCCTCCACGGCGGCGGAGCTGTTTCAGCTCCTCGCCGGCGTGGCCGCCGACGTCGTGCTCCTCGACGTCAGCATGCCGGGCTCGACGCTGGTCGAGACCCTCACCCAGCTCCGGGAGAGGCATCCCAGCATCAAGGTGCTGGTCCTGAGCGTGCACCCCGAGGATCAGTGGGCGATGCGCGCCCTTCGCGCCGGCGCCTCCGGGTACCTCACCAAGGATCGGTCCTCCGAGGAGCTGGTGGAGGCGGTCCGCCGGGTGGCACGCGGCCAGAAGTACGTGAGCCAGACGCTGGCGGAGAAGCTCGCCGGCCTGGTGGACAGCGCGGGAA
>DATJIJ010000116.1:0-6021 GCA_035493355.1 Candidatus Methylomirabilota bacterium | reverse complement strand
GCTTCCGTGGACCCGGAACGAGGAGCCGAACGAGGTGCCCTGGATCCGCGAATCGGTGCCGGCCAGGCCGCCGAAGGCGCCCTCCAGCCCGCTGCGGACATCGGACCAGATCCCGTCGAGGTTGCTCCAGACGCTGGTCAGTGGCGAAGCGACCGCGACCGTGGTCAGGATCCACGCCAACGCGACGCTGCCCGCGATGAAGGTCATCCCGCTGCGCATGATCTGGGCTGGCACGTCCAGGTTCTCGTTGACGCGGCGGATCCGCCAGTTCTCCTCGCGGTTGATCAGCGCGATGCGCAGCCAGAGCAGGAGCGCGGCGATCGAGAAAACGACGAGGTAGGCCACGAGCGGGGTGAACGTGGCCGACAGGTTCGCGATCATCGCGACGCCGAGCAGCAGGACGGTGTCGAGGACCCGATGGTGCCGGTACAGGGTGTAGGCGGCGATGAACGCGGTGACCCACATCAGCACGCCGAGGCCGATCGCATACGGGGAGAGCTGCGGTGCGAAGCCGCCGTCGACCACGATCCGCGTCCAGTCCAGAGCGTCTCCACGAAGCAGGATCAGGCGGCCGGCCGTGTTGACATCCGGGAAGTACTCACCGCCGATGGTCCACAGCACGAATCCCGCCCCCAGCACGGCGCTGATCGGCAGCACGAGCGCGACACTCAGCCGGGTCAGCCCCAGCAGCGTGCCGGCCAGCACCGCCGCAACCGCAACCGGCACCAGGTAGTCGAGGTGGTCGACCCACTCCGCGCGCTGGATCGACCAGCCGAGGACAACCGCCATCACGGTCATCAGCGCGAAGCTGGTCCAGCCCTCGCGCGGCCGCAGGAAGCGACGCGCCAGCTCACGCACGGGAGCGCTCCCGGATCACTGGCGCTCGGGCGCCAATCGCGCGTCGGCCGAGGACGCTGGAGAGGTCGTCGCCGGCGCGCAGGAGGTGATGGCCGATGTCGTATTCCGCCAGGGCGTGGCGCACGGCTGCCAGCTCACCCCGGCTCTCGTCATCGTCACGCCCGGCAAAGCTGAACCGGTCGAGCAGCACGACGATGACGCCGATGCCGCGGCGGCGGAGGGCGGCCAGGGCGCGCACCCATTCACGGTCGGTGGAGCCGGTGACGATGCACAGGGTCATCCCGCGACGGAGCTGCGGAAGGGTCGAGACCACCACCTCGGCGAGAGGCTGCGAGCCGTCGGCCTGGACATTTGCGAGCAGGTTCAGGATCTTCTGCTCGACGCGGGTGCCGCGGTCTGGGGTGAGGTGCTGCGAGCGGCGCGAGCTGACGGTGATCCCGACCGCGCGGTTCTCGCCCAGGGTGTGCACCGCGATCGAGGCGGCGGCGCTGACCGCGGTCTCGACCGAGGCCGAATCGGGAGTGCCGGCGTGGGCGGCGCGCTGCAGGTCGAGGAGGAGCCACAGGTCTGCCGCCTGCTCGAGGTCGAACTCCTTCACGATCAGCTCGCCGTGGCGCACGGAGCTGAGCCAGTGGATCCGGTTGATGGCGTCGCCATAGACGTAAGGACGCACGGTGCTGACCAATGGTGTCGCCGCCTCGTAGCGACGGCGCGAAGGGGTGCTGCCATCGACCGGCGATGGCGGCAGGCGCCAGTGCGGCAGCGGGTGGACCTTTGGGAAGACCACGATCCAGGTCGGGCGGCCGACCACCATCTCGCTGGTGAAGAGCCCGAACGGATCGCCGGTGCGCACCCGCAGCGCTCCGAGCCGATAGCTCCCCCGCCGCAGCAGGGTGACCTTGGCCAGCCACTGACGGCTCCCACCGGCGCGGACGCCCACGACACGCCCGGGCAGCGGCGCCGGCAGGGTCGAATCGTTGGCCACCTCCACCCACGGCTTGGTCCAGCCGGTGTCGTTGTCGACGCGATACACCGCCTCGAGCGTCTCGCCCACCTGGGTGCGCGGGTTGAGCACGTGGTAGCCCGCGCGAAGTCCGCGCAGGCCGCGACGCGCGTACCAGCGCGAGGCGAGGAGGAGCGTGGCGAGCAGGTAGACGAGGAAGAAGAGGAAGTCGAGCCCGGTGCTGAAGGCGGCGACGACCAGCGCGGTGCCGAAGAAGACGACCCGGAGCTGCCGTGACAGGCCCATGCCGCTGCCTAACGGCTGCCGGCGGTCGCGCTGGTGCCGGCTGACTCCCCGATCGGAACCTGGGCCAGGATCTCGCGCACGATCCCGTCGGGGTCGACTTCGCGCAGCGACGCCTGGCTCTTGACGATCAAGCGATGGCCCAGCACGGATACGGCGAGCTGCTTGATGTCGTCAGGGATCACGAAGTCGCGCCCGTCGATGGAGGCGAGCGCCTGGCCGGCGCGGTACAGGTTGATGGAGCCGCGCGGCGAGGCGCCGAGGTAGACGTCCGGGTGCTCTCGAGTGGCGCCGGTGAGCCGCACGATGTACTCGGCCACCGCCTGGTCGACGTAGATCTCCTTGACGGCGGCCTGCATCTGTCGCAGCTCCTCGAGGTCGAGCACCTGCTGAAGCGCCTCGATCGGGTGCTTCCGCTTCTGCTCGTCGAGGATGACGATCTCCTCCATCGCCTTCGGATAGCCGAGGCGGAGGCGGAGCATGAAGCGGTCGAGCTGCGCCTCGGGGAGGGCGAAGGTGCCCTCGTACTCGATCGGGTTCTGGGTTGCGATCACGAGGAACGGGGTCGGCATCGGGTGGCTGATCCCGTCGATCGTCGCCTGGCCCTCTTCCATGCATTCGAGGAGCGAGCTCTGGGTCTTCGGTGTCGCCCGGTTGATCTCATCGGCCAAGACCACCTGCGCCATGATCGGGCCGGGGCGGAACTCGAACTCCTGGGTCTTCTGGTTGAAGATCGAGAGGCCGGTCACATCGGATGGCAACAGGTCCGGCGTGAACTGGATCCGCCGGAAGGAGCAGCCGATGCTCTTGCTGAGCGCCTTGGCCAGCATCGTCTTGCCGACCCCCGGAACATCCTCGATCAGGATGTGCCCCTCGCACAGCAGCGCCACCAGCGCCATCCGCACCTCGACGTGCTTCCCGACGATCACCCGCTCGACGTTGGCGACGACGCGCTCCGCGGACTCCTGGACACTCTTCACCGTGGAGACTCCCCTTGAGTTCGGGTCGGCGGGCGTGTCACGCCCTCGCCTCACAATACCCCAGCAGGTTACAGACTGGTTCACGGCCGATCTCAATCAAGGCAGTGGTTCGAGCCCCAACTGCCCAATCGCCCACGGCAACGCATGACGAAGTTGCGCCACCTGCGCGGCGCGCACGCGGGGTGCCGTCGGGATGTTCGGCCTGCCCGCTCGAGCAGCGAAGTAGCCGCTCACGACTGCGGCCTCCGGCGCGGCGTCTGGCAGGATGGCCTCCGGCCGCGGGCCGCCCTCATCGGCCAGGCTCGGGAGCCAGAGGGCAACGTCAAGTCGCGCATTACCCACGGCCGCGAGGTTCCAGTCGACTAACAGGGCGCGGCCGTCCCGAATGCAAAGGTTGTCGCTTCGAACGTCCAGGTGCAACAGCTGTGAGCCCTCGGCCGGGAATGCCTCGGACACCCTTATGAGCTCGGGGAGCGCCTTGGCCAGCCACGCGGGGGACGCGATTCCAATCGAAAGGAACTGCGCAGGGTCTTCCGCGACCTCGTGCCACCCGCGCAGCTCCATCGCCGAGTCTGCCAGCGGTGGGAGCCATGCTGGCGGCGGGGTCGCGGCAATGCCAGCGAGGGCGTCTCGGACTGCGTCGACTCGATCCGCATCCCACGGCGGGGGCCAGGATGCATTGCTGAGATCCTCGAGGATCATGATGGGTCGTGGCCCATCGTCCCAGGCCTTGAGCGCGGGCTGAAACGGGGCGCGCAGAGCTTCGTAGATGCGGTGCTCCGCACGAAGCCACCCGGCCGTCACGTTGTCGACCGCGGCCTTCACGAAGACGGAGCCGCCGGCCGCGATCGTCACGACCCAACGTTCGGCTGGTGTGTAGCCCCCACCGGCAATGCGCCATTCGACAACACGCGACCCGATGGCCCGCTCGACCCTTTCGCTCAGCTCCTGCCGAGGTCTATCCACCTGCGCTGATGAGCTTCAACCACTCGGCCATCACCGCGCCACCGATCGGCGCGGCGTGCCCTGATCCCGTTCCGCCACCCTCGACGATGACCGCGATCGCGATCGACGGCAGGCCTCCGGCCTGGGCCGGCGCGAAGCCGATGAACCACGAATGCGGCTTCAGGCCGGGGCCGCGCTCGGCCGTTCCGGTCTTGCCGGCGGTCTGGACGCCGGAGATCCCGAAGCGGGTCACGTCCCCCGCTCCAGCGTAGAGGCGACCGATCGGCCCCGAGACCGCGTCGATCATCGCCTGCCGCACCTGCGCCGCCACCTGCGACGAGATCACCGGATCGCCGCGACCCCCGCTGTACGTATCGAGGACGTCAGCCGTCGGCCCGCCCGCGGGCGCGGCCGCGTGGGTGCGCAGGTCGCGGACCAGGAACGGTTGCGGCACGGCCCCGTCGTTGGCGATCGTCGCCGCCAGCAGGGCCATCTGGAGCGGCGTGACCGACACCGCCGCCTGGCCGAAGGCTGCGCTGGCCAGCTCGACGTCATCGCGGAAGGGGGCGCAGCCGCCATCGGCCTGGGTGGAGACGAAGGAGGGATCGACAGAGAGGCCGCGGCCGTCGCTCCCGATCCGAAGCCCATCACAGAAGCCGAAGCGGTGCGCGTAATCGAGGTAGCGATCCGCGCCGAGCTCCAGCCCGACGTGGGCGAAGTAGATGTTGCTCGATACCTGGAGCGCCGGTGAGAGGTCCCAGAGCGCGGGCGCCACGTTCCCGAGGTCGTGCTCGCGGATCGTGAAGCCGCTCACCACGAAGCCGTCCACCTCTTCGCGCGGCTGATCGGGGAAGGTGGTCTGGGGCGTGATCGCCCCCGAGTCCAGGGCGGCCGCCGCGGTGAGCACCTTCATGATCGAGCCGGGGGTGTAGTGGCCCTGGCGCGTGCGGTCGAGGAACGGGTTGTCCGGCGTTGCGGCCACCGCGTCGAAGGGCGCCTGGGCCGTTGCCGGGTCGCCGGAGAACCCGGTGGCGTCATACGAGGGCGTCGAGACCAGGGCCAGGATCGCCCCGGTCTGGGGGTCGATCGCCACTACTGCCCCGCGATCAGCGCCCAGCTGAGCCGCGGCGAAGTCCTGCAGACGCTGGTCGATGGTCAGCGTCAGGTCGTGCGGATCGGGCTGGCGGTCGAGGATGTCGTTGAGCACGTCGCGCAGCGGGTTCGGGTCGGTGCGGCCGGTGAGCAGGTCGTCCCAGGCTTGTTCCACCCCGGTCGCGCCGAACCGCAGGCTGGCGTAACCGATCAGGTGCGTGAACGCCGGATCGGTGTAGGTGCGACGGCTGATCCCTTCGGCGACCACGCTGGAGGCCAGCAGCCTTCCCTGCGCGTCGAAGATCGAGCCGCGTGGGAGGGAACGTCGCGTGGCGATCACCTGTGGGTTGTCCTGTCGCGTGGCGAGCGTCTGTGCGTCGAGCACCTGCCACCAGACCAGTGCTCCCGAGACGCTGGCAAAGGCGAGGACCAGGTAGACGGCCAGGCGACGAACGTTGGTCGCGATCACGGGCCGCGCCCCTCGATCTGGGCGTCGACGACGGATCGATGGCTGATCGACAGCAGCAGGCCGACGACCACGAAGCACGCCAGCAGGCTCGAGCCGCCGTAGCTCACGAACGGGAAGGTGATCCCGGTCAGTGGCACCAGCTTCACGTTGCCGGCGGCGATGATCAGGGTCTGGAGGCCGAGGCTCACCGTCAGCCCCACCGCCAGCATCGCGCTGAAGTCGTCGCGGGCAAGCATGGCGGTCCGCAGACCACGGAAGACGAGGCACATCACCAGCGCCAGCAGGGCAAAGGCACCGATCAGCCCCAGCTCCTCGGCGACGGCGGCGAAGATGAAGTCGGTCGGCAGTTCGGGGATCGGGAGCCGCCCAGAGATCAGCGGCAGCCCCTGGCCGAGCCCCTCGCCGAAGAGACCGCCGCGGCCGAACGCGTA